>WTJB01000155.1 GCA_011526335.1 Candidatus Arcticimaribacter sp. | reverse complement strand
GTACCAAAGCCTGTCATTCCAATAGAGAGTTGCATTGCTCCACTTGAAGAACTCAAAGAACCGACCAATAAAGATCCTAAGATCGGTCCTGTACAGGAAAAAGAAATTATGGCTAAGGTCAAGGCCATAAAAAAGATACCGAGTATTCCCTTTTTATTGGATCCTTCGTCTGTGGTATTTCCCCAACTTACGGGAAGATTTATTTCATAAAATCCAAAAAAGGAAAAAGCAAAAAAGACAAAAATGATAAAAAAGAGAACGTTTAAACTTACGTTGGTCGATAAGGAATTGAGGATGTCTGGATTTAGCCCCTCTACAAAATGAAAAGGCAAACTCAAACTCACATAGATCAACACGATAAAAAAAGCATAAAGCAAGGCATTAATCACTCCTTTTTTAGCATCAGTTCCTTGTTTTAAAAAGAACGAAACTGTCAAAGGAATCATCGGAAAAACACAAGGGGTCAAAAGAGCCAAGAGTCCACCAAGAAATCCCAATAAAAATAAATTCCAGTTTCTGTTTTTATCCGGTTTACTCTCTGTTAACGCAGTGGCAAAGTCATTTTCTACAAATTCAATTTTCAGTTTTTCTGCTTTGTTTAAATCCGATGCACTGACTTCTACTAGATTGGAAGAAAGGGGTGCCTCAGAAAAATTAAACACAAAAGGTTCTGTCCGGAAAATACATACTTTATCATCACAGGCCTGGTATTCTATCTCCCCTTGAATAGAAGACAATTGTGGGTCTGTAATGACAATGGTTTGTGTAAAGGTTGCCGTATGATCAAAAAACTTACTCTGCATTTCAAACACCGGATCCCAAGCAGCGATGGGTTCGCTTTCTCTAATAGTACCATACAAGCGGTATGCCCCAGATTTAAAATTAAAGAGCGTCGGTAACGGACCATCTTCAGGAAGTGAAGTGCTGTACAAATGCCAAGTAGGCGTTACCTGTACACTAAAGATAAGTTCCCACTCGGTTGCAGACAACTGCTTTTTTTCTTTTTTCCATGTAATGGGTTCTTGAGCATTGGCCCAAAAGCTGATCATTGCAAATAATCCGACAAGAATTTTTTTCATTGTGTTTGGATACAAAATAATTGCTTGGTGTCTGCAGTTTTTAGAAATCGTCTGTCCGGGCGTTTACCTACAATCCAAACGATGTCCTCCCCAGAACAAAGCAACCATTGATTTTCTTTTTCTAACAAGGAATACTTTTCATCTTTAAAAAACTTACTGAGCTTTTTTTTGCCTTGCATTCCTGAAGGGTAAAAATAATCTCCTTCTTTCATTTTTCGAAGCAATAGAGGAAATATTAACTTTTCTTTGTCTAATATCAATTCCGATTGCGCAGTCTCTTCGGTAGTAGAAATCAGCGAAATCGGATTCTCTAGGGCTTGTACACCGTCCCATGGATAGGTTTTTACTTCCACCGTAGATATAGGGCTCAACAGCAATTCATTCCTGTTTTTTAATAAACGATGTGATTTTGAAAACAACTGTTTTCCGGTTTCGGCTGAAAGTAGTTGCTCCAAATCAGCGGTATGCTCAAAACCAAAAGGATAAAACACATGATGCAAGAAAAATGAAGAGTCACTTGCGTTTTTAAATGCGCTGATATCGACAGAAAAGACACCCTTGTCTTGTTTAAAATATCTTTCTTTAAAATACGCTATTTCCTTTTGCAATACTTTATGCGCTTGCTGAAGATAGTGAAGTGTTTGGGTTAAATTTTTACGCAATTGCGGTTGATGCTTTTCCCATAAAGGCAAAACTTCATTTCTAATGGCATTGCGCAAATAGTCATTCTTCGCATTGCTACTATCTTCGCACCAATCTAAATGTTGGGCTTTTGCATAGGCTATGATATTCGATTTAGAAAAAGGCAAAAGGGGGCGTAAACGATTATGGGTTTCCGCAGGAATACCCGTCAGCCCACTGGGACCATTCCCCCTTCCTATATTGATCAGCAAAGTCTCTAACTGATCATCCGCATGATGCGCCGTTATTAAAGTGGTATACTTCTTTTCCTGCAAGAGCTGATCAAACCAAGTATAACGCAATGTTCGAGCCGCCATTTGTATAGAGATTTTATTCTCCTCTGCACAAGCAATTGTATCAAACTCTTTTATAAAAACAGGTTTATCTAGATGATTCCCTAAGTTTTTTACAAACACCGCCTCGGCATCACAATAGGGAATACGTAACTTAAAATTACAGTAAGCCAGTGCAAATGTATAACCCAATTGATGCATCATATGGGCTAAAACTACACTGTCTATCCCTCCACTACAGGCCAGTAAGAAAAGCTGGTCTTTGCGTAATTTGTAATTTTGGGTAAGATGTTTTGCAAACTCTTCAATCATAGTGCAAATTTATCTTTAAAAGTTTGACTCTCAGAATTAATTTGTAGCAATGTTTGTTTTTATAAAGATTATGTAGCAATTTTGTAGGGTATTATGAAAACAACAGTATCCTCTTTTACTAACGACCGCTTCCCGCGCACTCGCCGCCCCTTGGGGGTATAATACATTCATGGAATTCAGGTGTGTCCGATTCCGATTCAGTCTCAACATTACTTATTACTTTTAAATTTTTCCCATGGAAATTCATATTGCGGGAGCACAACATATACATTTTGCAAAGATCATAAGTCAAACCATAGACGATTCTGCTCGAGATCGAGGAACGGGTATTGCCCGTAGAACCCCAGAATACATCATTCAAAAAATGGAGAATGGAAATGCGGTAGTTGCCTTTGAGGAGGACGAATTTGCAGGATTTTGCTATATAGAAGTTTGGGGACATGGAAAATACGTTGCCCATTCAGGCCTAATTGTAGCCCCAAGTTTCAGAGGACAAGGCTTGGCTAAAAAAATCAAAAAAAAGGTATTTGATCTTTCTTTGAAGAAATTTCCAGGAGCCAAAGTCTTTGGGATCACAACGGGTCAAGCAGTGATGAAGATCAACTCAGAATTAGGATATAAGCCCGTTCATTTTTCTGAACTTACAGACGATCCTGAATTCTGGAAAGGCTGCCAGACTTGTAAAAATTTTGATGTTCTCACAAGAACAGAGCGGAAACTTTGTCTTTGTACAGGAATGCTATATGACCCTGAGGCAAAAGAAAAACAACCCAAGAAAAACTTTTTAAACGGACTATTTAAATCAAAAAAATGAAAAAATTAGTACTTGCCTACTCCGGAGGGCTAGATACATCTTACTGTCTAAAAACCTTATCGCAAGAAGGCTATGAGGTCCATGCGGTTAGTGTCAATACAGGAGGCTTTAGCCCAACTGAGGTTGAAGAACAAGAAATGAAAGCCTACGCTATGGGTGCAAC
>WTJB01000326.1 GCA_011526335.1 Candidatus Arcticimaribacter sp. | reverse complement strand
CTCTGGCTCTAAAAAATCGCTTTCACAGGAAGTAGTGAACACTCCTACAAAAAACAATGCTAAATATTTTAATTGTTTCATAATTTCTGTTTTTTGTTTATGGATTAAAATTCAACGTTTAACCCTAATGAAATAGTTCTAAATATTGGCGATCCAGCTCTTTGATACCCCCATGTTGTTGGAGAAGTATTGTTGATGGACTCTGGGTTAAACCCAGTATAATCGTCTGCTGTAGTATAAATCAAGTTTTGACCCGATAGATATACACGTGCAGAAGATACATTGATGTTATCCAATAAACTTCTATCAAATCTGTACCCAATGTTTACATTTCTTAAGGCTATGTAAGAAGCATCTTGGATGATGTCATTGGTGAAGATTTTTTGTTTGATAAAGCCTCTTTGATCTGATGGAATAGCACCAACTCCTGAAGTAATATAATCTTGACCTGAGTTAAAATGGTTGAACAAATATTGGTCTCCCATGTTACGTACTTGTGCTCCAAGGCTAGCTTGAACCATAAAGCTTAAATCAAAGTTTCCGTATTTGAAATCGTTGGCTAAACTCCAAACTACATCTGCGTAAGGATCTCCAAGGATGGTTTTATCATCATCATCGATAATTCCGTCTCCATTCAAATCCTTTACAAATACATCCTGAGCCTCTGCTCCAATTGGGTGGAAAGGTTCTTTGATGTTTTCTAATGGAATATCACGATCTACAACCCAACCGTAGAAAGATGAGATAGGAGAACCTACTTGATTGATCCATTCAGCAGCTCTCTTGGAATCAACATTTTGAATCTGACCATCGGCTTCACCAAAATTCACCAATTCATTGTCGTTAGAAGAAATCAAGAAAGTAGTATTCCAAGAAAAATTATCCGAAGTAACATTTTTGGTACGTAATTCAAATTCTATCCCGCTGTTTTTAACTTCTCCTAAGTTTACAATTGCGTTTGTAAAACCAGTTGTAGAAGATACTGGGTTGTTGATCAATAATTGATCACTTGTTCTTTCGTAGTATTCAACAGAACCCGTAATACGGTTGTTGAATAAACCAAAGTCAATTCCAGGGTTCATTTCTATCGAACGCTCCCACTGTAATGCTGGGTTAGCAACGTTGATAGGATTAAAAGCTGTCGCTAAGCTTCCATCTACTACTGCAGTAGAAGATTGAAGTAAGGATAAATAAGGGAAGTTATTTACCAATACATCACCTACATTAAAGAATGGATTTCCAGACACCCCATAACTAAAGCGTAATTTTAATTGATTTACAACGCTGTTACCGGTTAGGAAATCTTCGTTAGAAACGATCCAACCTACAGAGGCTGCTGGGAAATCTCCGTATTTAGAATCAGGTCCAAATGCAGAGTAACCATCACGACGATAGCTCAACGAAGCTAAATACTTGTTCTTGTACACATAGTTTACACGCGATACATAAGAAATAAGACGTTGTGCATAGTCATAAGAGTTAGCTGTTACTGTAGTAGGATCAGCTGCGCCTATGTTTTGCAATAAGTCTGAGGTATACCCTTGACCAGAAGCCGACTCAAATTGTGTATCCCAACGCTCTGCTGAGTAACCCAAAATTGCATCTAACTCATGTCCATTGTTTTCCCAGTGGTAGCTAAAGAAGTTGTCCATTACAAAGTGAACTCTTCTTAAGTTTGAGATATCGTACTGAGCGTTTGAAGCACCATTTCTGTGCGCCTCAACACCTTGCCAACGATCTTGCTTTGTGTGTTGGTAATCTCCCAAGATAGTCGTCTTGAAGTTTAAGCCTTTGGCTAACTTAAACTTAAAGTAAGTACTTCCGTACAACTTGAATTTGTAATCGTTACGATCACGTTCAATTACTTTTGCTGCTGGGTTAGTATTAGATGTGTTTGAGATATCTTGACCGCTTGTAACAGCAACGTCGTTGGTTAAATCCCAATCGTCAAACATACGCTGGATAGCATAATCTCCTACCTCAGCATAAGCATATTTTCCACCGTCTCGAACACGGTTTACATGCTGGATGGTGTTTTCATCTAAATATGTAGGCAACCATGGTGTCTGACGTAAAATATCATGAGTAGATCCATCAAAACGACGACGTTGCGTATAGGATGGACTCATGTTTACTCCCATAGAAACTTTATCGCTTAATTTAGTATCGATTTTAAGTTTTAGGTTGTACTTTTTGAAGTCATCAGTTAACAGTACCCCTTCATCATGGGTATAGTTGAAAGCTGTACTGAACTTCGTTTTCTTGTTTCCTCCACGCGCGGCAAAAGCATGGCTATTGATCACACCACCGTCAAAAATCACATCTTGCCAGTCACGATCTACACCAATTTGAAGTTTGCGTAAGGTTCTGTTTGAGATTGATCCCGCACCTCCTGTAGAAGGGTGGTCAGAAGCTCTTTCTCTTTCAGCAGACTCTGCTAATGAGAAATAATAGGCATCACTTTGGTGTGCCTCTTTGAATCCAGTGTAAGTGTTGTAAGAGAATTTAATTTTCCCTTCTTCACCATCTTTGGTTGTGATTAAGATAACCCCGTTTGCTCCACGAGAACCGTAGATTGCAGCAGAGGCAGCATCTTTAAGGATTTCGAAAGAAGCGATATCATTCATATCCAAGTTGCTTAAATAGTCATTGTCAACCAATAGACCATCTACCACAACTGCTGGATCAGATACCCCTGTGATAGATCCTGTACCCCGAATACGAATGGTAGGAGCAGAACCTGCTTCCCCTTCAGTGGCAGCAATATTTACCCCAGATACTTGACCAACCAAAGCATCATCTACACGAGACACTGCAATTTGGTCTAGCTTTTCATTCGTTACTTTAGAAATAGCCCCTGTAAGGTTAGATTTTCTTTGTGTTCCGTATCCTGTTACAACAATTTCGTCCAATTCGTTCAGATCTTGAGCAAGTGTTACATTAACACTGTCTTGTCCTGTATATTGAACTACTTGAGTGGTAAAGCCAAGATATGATATCTCTAAACTTTGATCGGAAGACACCGAAATGGAAAAGTTTCCATCAAAGTCCGATGTTGTTCCATTGTTGGTTCCTTGTACAACAATTGCAGCTCCTGGGATAGGTTGCCCATCTTCGCCTACAACGGTTCCACTAACCAAATTTTGAGCATAACTGAAGGTGATGCTCAAAACCATGAATAGCATTGCTAAATTAAATTTGATTTTCATACGTTTTTGATAAGTGTAGTTAATAATATTTTGTTTTTATTCTTTCCTTAAAAAAAAAAGAAAGATCGCATAACATTACAATTCAAGATTTTTTATCTATAATTGTCATATTATGCAGCTGTCTCTTATACACATCT
>WTJB01000298.1 GCA_011526335.1 Candidatus Arcticimaribacter sp. | reverse complement strand
ATTAATTGATGACTTGTCGAACAGTAGCCTTAAGGTGCTTGAGGGCATTCAAAAAATAACCCGCCAAACAGTAGATTTTTTGAAGTTGGATATTAAAGACGCGCACAAGGTAAAAACCCTCTTTAAAGATCATCCCCAAATCAACGGAGTGATCCATTTTGCTGCGGTCAAGGCTGTTAGCGAGAGCGTACAATCTCCTTTAAAATATTACAAAAACAATATAGGTGGCCTTCTCAATTTGTTGGAATATTCTCCTGCTCAGGCACACTTTATTTTTAGCTCCTCCTGTACGGTTTACGGCGATGTTGAACAACAGCCCATTGATGAAAACACTCCATTAAAACGTCCGAAAGCCCCTTATGGGAACACCAAAAAAATAGGGGAAGAAATATTGGAAGATTTTACCCGATCGCAAAGAAAATTTAAATCGCTTAGCTTGCGTTATTTTAATCCCGTTGGGGCGCACGACAGCGGATATATTGGCGAAAATCCAAAAGGAATCCCTCAAAATTTAGTGCCCTACATTACCCAAGCGGCCATCGGTAAAATTCCACCCCTAACCGTGTTTGGCAACGATTATCCCACCCGAGATGGTACTTGTATTCGTGATTACATTCATGTGGTGGATCTCGCTCGCGCCCATGTTGCTGCACTTGGGTATTTGGATGGTGGATCACAGTCTATTCCTAACGAAGTCTTCAATGTGGGAACAGGGGAAGGACATACCGTTTTGGAAGTCATTGATAGTTTTGAAAGAGTATCTGGTAAGAAATTAAACTACAGCATAGGCCCACGAAGAAGCGGAGACATTATTACCGCGTATGCAGCAATTGACAAGGCGTTAAAGCACTTCGACTGGTCGCCAAAATACAGCTTAGATGATGCGGTGCGTTCTGCTTGGGTATGGGTGCAAAAAAACAGGCTCTAACTCACAATGCCCAAAGCAGGAGTAGTTTGCCAGTTTCCGCGAGTAAAATCTGGAAAAGCTTGCGGCATTCCGTCATGTTCTATTGATGCGGCACTTAATGGACCGACCGCACTCCAAAGTGCGCCTTCATACACATTTTGATCCAACGGCAGTCCTTCTTGCAAACATTGAACAATGCGGTACATCATAATTCCGTCCATGCCTCCATGCCCTGAATTCTTAGTAGAAGAATTCAGCTTTTTGTAGAGGGGGTGGTCATATTTCTCATAAATAGCAGCTAAATTATCCCCTTGTACCCAACGGTGGTGGTCTTTGGTGATTCCCTCAACACCCCCTTCACGAGCAACACGGGTAGGGAAACCTGCTAAGGTGCCCAAGGTCCCTTGTATCAAATTGTGACGGGTGTAGGGTCGAGGACTCGTTTCATCCCATTGAATCATAATGCTTCGTCCCAGCCTTGTTTTGACTAAAGAGGTATTGATGTCGCCATTCGAAAATTCCAATTGGTTCCATTTGTGGTCAGCTGGAAAATTTTCTTGGGCGTGAAACTGTCGGCCTTTTGCAGGACTAGAAAAAGAAACAAGTTTTTTAAACATATCGTCTGTACGTCCAAGATTCATGTATTGTGCCACAGGCCCCAAGCCGTGGGTAGGATATAAGTTTCCTTTGCTATGGGCATAGTGGTAGGTTCTCCAAGAGCCTGTTCCTCGTTCTTCTTCTTTCATTTGCCAGCGTAATTCATGGATATAAGCGGCTTCTGCGTGCAGCAGTTCTCCGACATAGCCTTGTCGACAAAGGTTTAAAAATAACAGCTCATCACGCCCATAGTTCACATTTTCCATCATCATGCAATGGCGTTGGGTTTTTTCAGAGGTGTCGACTATGGTCCACAAATCTTCAAGGCTTGTAGCCAACGGCACTTCCACAAAAGCGTGAGCGCCATTTTCCATACACCCAATTGCCATGGACGCGTGATTGGCCCAGTTGGTGGAAATAAATACAAGGTCTGGCTGCACCTCATCCAACATCGTTCGCCAAAGTTCTTCATCGCCCCAATAGGTTTTAACTTCTTGCATTCCAAGGTTGGGTTTTATTTCGTTTAAGGTTGCTAACTTTTCGTTGACAAGATCTTCATATAGGTCACACAGTCCCACTACTTCGGTGCCCTCTAGAGAAGCAAAATTGCGTAAGTGATCGTTCCCTCGATACCCCAAGCCAATAAAGGCTGCCCTTAGGGTCTTTTTAGCTGGGGCACGAAACCCACCCATATAAATAGCTCCTTTAGCATGGGGGGGTATATTTTTAAAATCATTGAAGCCTAAATTGGCCAAGGAAGCTGCACCTAAGCTTGCAGATTGGATAAATTTTCTTCGTTTCATTTACTTCTTTTTTGGGTTAATTTTTTAATAAAATAAGTCTTCTGTAAATGCACCGGAAAAGATGAAATAATAATTTTAAGTTCTTATGCATCTAAGAAATTTGTTTTGTGATTTGGATAATATCTTTTGCTGAGGTTAAATCGGGAACATGCTCATTGCGGGGCAAAACTAAAAAAGAGTTTGAAGTCTCTTGAATACATTGTTGAATTGCCAAAGGTAGCTCTTTCTCTTGTCGAATAGGGTGTAAAGGGCATTGTTCTAAATACGACTGAATGACGGGTCCATAAAGTTTGAAAATATTCATGCTCACGAGCACTTTACCATGGTCACTTTTCACTTGTTCGATTTCCGCTGGAGAGGGCTTTTCAATTATCTGGGTGAGGGTGTGTTGGGTATCATATTGGAGCACGGCAAATTTTTGAATGCGTTCTGCTGAAAAACGAAGACCTCTACGGGAATAGCCGATCAGGGCTTGTTGACTTTCGGGGAGAGAATACAATGCTTCTAAAGCCTCTTTAGAATAAATATTATCGCCGTTCATCACCACAAAAGTCGAGGAACGCAAACTTTTGTTTTTAATTAGGCCTTGGGCAACGGCATCGGCAGTTCCCAAGGGTTTTTTACGGCCCGCAGGTATGGTTTGTGGAATTAAATGAATCGTTAGCATTCTAAATTCACTTTGTATTGAATGGTTCGCAAAGAAGGTGGAGAATCCATCATTATCAACGGAAGTTATGATAAAAACTTCCCCCACCTCTACTTCTTTAGCTAAGCGAAGATGATAATACAACAGTGGTAAATTGCGTTTCCCAAAAGGAATTAAAGATTTGTGGTTGTTTTGGGCAATGTGGCGAGTTTTTTCGTCCAAGGGTATTTTGGACAAGCTTCTTTTCATTCGCGACGAAGCGCCTCCTGCCATGATCATAAGAATCCTTGATTTAGTCATGATCAGGGGTCGTTATGTTTACTGAAAAGGCGTCCTTTACCCCTGCTTTTTTTAGCGTCTTGATCAAGTGAACTTCTTGTGTATGGGTGGTCAAAAC
>WTJB01000008.1 GCA_011526335.1 Candidatus Arcticimaribacter sp. | reverse complement strand
GACGGGCCAAAACGTAGGAATGCTCACACGAATAGATCCAGTCGATTCTCTGAAAAAAGCACGTTTGTGGAATTGGGCTGAGTAATTAAGGTAGTACTGGAGGCAATTCTGTCGGATGTACGTCTAAAATACTGTCCCCCGATTCCAAAAACACTTTTTGTACTGATGTTATAGTCTACACTTCCACTCCATCTAAAGTTATTGGGGTCATAGGGCTCTTTCGTGGTTTGATCGTAGGTTTCTTCGCCTACTGTTCGGACCAAAAACAAATCCTCACGCCATGTGGGTTGTGAATGGCTTACCCCCGTTTGCCAGTTGAGCTTATTCTTATAACTGGCAATTGAAAAGCCAGCCCCGTATTCCACTCCCTGATCTTCCCCTACCCAGGAATTCAGGTTTCCATGCGTTCCAAAACGGACATTCTTTTTTAAAATAATATCGATAATTGCCCCTGTTCCTGCCGCTTCGTATTCTGCTCCCGGTTGTTCTATCACCTCTATTTTTGCAATATTATCGGCAGGAAAATCTCGTAGTAGCGTTTGCACATCCATATACTCCGTGGTTTTTCCATTGATCAATATCCGCACCCCTTTATTACCTGCAATAGATATTCCATTGTTGGTAACCATTAGCCCGGGTACTTTTCGCATCACGTCTTGTAAGGTAGTGTTGATCATGGTAGAATTTTCAATATCCACCACCAGTTTTTCTGCCGTTTGTCTTATCACAGGACGCTTACTTTTAACGACCACTTCATCCAATTGTCGAACATCTTCTTGTAGGATAAAATCAAAGTCGCGATCCTCTTGCAATAAGAATTCATCGCTTATTTTAGACTCGAATCCCAAGACAGATATCACCAAATGGTAGGTGCCTTCTTGCACCGCATCAAAACGGAAATAACCCTCAAAGTCAGAAACAACACCCCTTACATTTTCAGGGTTATTTTTTTCATGCAAGGTAATATTTGCAAAGGGAAGTGGAGATCCTTCTTCATCGCTGATTTTTCCTGTAATCGAATATTGACCAAAGGAATTTGTGCTGAAGATGAGGAGAAATAAAAATAGGCGAATGATTTTCAAAGTAAATAGTCTAACAATTAATTAGTAGACGCCAAAAAAGGAAAAATGTTACAGCTACAGCGCATAGGACAAGCGTTTTTACCTTAAAATATTTTAGTAAAGTTAACCCGAAAGCGAATAAGAAAAGAAAGGGATGAAGCCACGATGCTTAAAGTGCGATGAATGTACAAGGCGTTTAATGTTTTTCTAAGAAATCTAAAATTTGATATTCCGACCAGTAATACTCCCCTCTACTAATAAATCCAACATGTCCCCCATAGCTAGGACACATCAAATGAAAATTGGGGTTGTTTTGCGCCTCCTGACGGGGAAAACAACTTGAAGACAAAAAGGGATCGTCTAGGGCATTGATGAGCAAAGTTGGTTTTTTAATCTGCGGTAAGAAGGGTTTACTACTCGCTTTTTTATAGTAATCTCTGGCGTCTATAAATCCATTGAGTTTACTGGTATAGTATTCATCAAAGTCTATGAGTTTTTTAACCTTTTTCAACAGGGTTACATCGACCTCGTTGGGATATTGCTTATGCTTCAAATATATCTTTTTGGATAATGTGCGGATAAAGCGCCAAGTATAGAGTCTGTTTTGACGCTCTTGCAACTTAATCGCTGAGCCATACAAATCCACCGGAACTGATATTGCTACACTGGCTTTTATTTTTGGACTCAGCGAGAATATACCATCTCCGTTGTATTTTAAGACGAGATTTCCGCCAAGGCTGAATCCTACTAAATAGAGGGCTTTATAATCAGGGAGCAATACCTTAATCAGGGTATGTAGGTCTTCTGTTCGCCCACTGTGATAGGTAATGAGTTGTCGGTTGATTTCGCCACTACAAAAACGATAATTGATTGCAGCAATGTCATAGCCATTTTTGGCCAACAGGGAAGCCGTAGCACGAATGTATTTAGAATCGCTACTCCCCTCCAAACCGTGACAGAGAACGGCGACTTTATCATTTCCATTTTTAACCCAATCAATGTCTAAAAAATCATCGTCCTCTGTTTCTATTCTTTTTCGTTGGAACGCAACGGACTTTCTTTTTCGAAACAACGAACTGTATATGGTATTGATATGACCGTTTTTAAACCGAAAAGGGGGAATGTAATTTGCTTCAGATAAAGGCATAACTCAAACTAGAATAAATCGACTGTAGAAAGCATTTCGTATAAATCTTTGAAGGAACAAAAGGCTTATTTATAACGCTCGAACCAAGCCAAGGTGTGCGCTATTTTGGTCATCAAATTACTCGGTCGATTGGCAATTCCGTGACTTGCTTCAGGTATTTCTACAAGTACTGTTGGGATTTTTCGCAGCTTTAATGCGTGATACAGTTGTTTGACTTCGCTAGGGGGTGTTCGTAAATCATTCATCCCCACCATAACCATCGTTGGCGTTTCTACTTTTCCTACCAAGGATATGGGAGAGAATTTCCAGTAGTTCATAGGATTTTCCCATACCTGACCAGGATAACGACTGTTGGCATAACCGTAGTAATTATCGGCCACGAGCAGTTTGCTTATCCAATTCATTACGGGTTTTACCACAACCGCGGCTTCGAAACGATTATTTTGTCCAATCATCCAGGCAGACATGATCCCTCCGGCACTACCGCCTGTAACAAAAAGTTGATCTTCATGCGCAATCCCCTTAGCTATACAAGCATCAACCCCGTCCATTACATCATTGTAATCTTCTCCTGGATAGTTGTTGACAAGCAAATTGGCAAAGTCTTCTCCATAGCTTGTACTCCCTCTTGGATTGGGATAAAAAACAATATAGTCGGCAGCCGCATAAAGTTGCATTTCTATCGAAAAACGATCGCCATAATTTAGAATTGGACCCCCGTGGTTTTCCACCATAAAGGGGTATTTTTTATCTGGGGTGTATCCGGGGGGATAGACGATCCAGCCTTGAAGTTTTCGTCCGTCCACACTGCTGTTATACCAAATCTCTTCTACTTTCCCCAGCTTTTTATGACGAAACAAGAACTGATTGAGGGAGGTTAATCGCGTCCATTTTTTTCCTTCTTTTTCAACAAGCGCAATATCGGCAGGATGGTTTGGTCGCGTATAGGTATAAGCAATTTTTCCGGTGGTTGAAAGACTAAACATCCCGCTCCCGTAGGGGCGACCAAGGGTAGTCCCTCCACGATTGTCGGCTATTTTGGTCCAGTTTCCCTCATTGCTTATATAGCCAATTTTCCCATTGCCATTTTCATCATAACTAAAATAGAGGCCCTTACTGTTCGCATCCCAATGTATGTCAGAAATACTGGCGTCTAGGGTTGA
>WTJB01000049.1 GCA_011526335.1 Candidatus Arcticimaribacter sp. | reverse complement strand
GTCTGAGCTAGCATTGAAAGGGCTTGTCGTTCCACCAGTAAAAGTAGAGAACTTCCAGTCGTTTTGACCGCCATCAAAATCACCATTGATAATGGTAACAGGGAGAGGAACAAATCGGTCAACAACATTTACATCAACGGTAATGGTGTTTTCTGCTTGATTGGCATCTCTAGCGGTTAACGTCACAGGGTATGCGCCCTCGCCTGCTTCAAAAGTATAGGTCGGATCTTTTTCCGTTGATGTGTTTCCACCCCCAAAGTCCCAAACGTAGTTGGTAGATTCTGTAGATAAATTATTGAAGTTAATCGTTCTAAAATTTTCTGCAGATGGGATATAAGCAAATGCAGCTACAGGAGGATTATTGTCTGGCAAACTCCCGGCTTCTGGCAACTCAAATTCGAACGCTTTTTCGCAACCAATAGAAAGAAATAAAATGGCTGAAAGAAGCAGGTAACTGCGTCTGGTGTTATGTTTTGTCATTCTAGTTTTCATGAGATAATTTTTTCTAGATTATTGTGGATTTTGTGTCATTAATCCTTCACTTAAATTTACTTCTCGTGCAGGCATGGGCAATAATAATCGACGAATATTATAGCTTGTATATCCCATATCTTCTGCATGAGCTCCGAGGACGTCATGAGCAACGCCAAATCTCAACAAATCAAAAAAGCGATGATTTTCAAAAGCCAATTCAACTCGTCTTTCATTCAATAGTTCGCTTTGTGTAAGCACCGAGGGTCTGTCGGTGAATCCAGCACGTGAGCGCACCGCCATATATGAATCAATAGCTGTATTGTTGGTCGTATCATTTCCTGCCATCAAAGCTTCTGCGTGAAGCAAGAGAATATCTGAGTAGCGTAAAATGATCCAATCGTTCCCTGCGTTGGCCGGAGAAGGACCATAACTTGGGTTGGCGCGATCGGAGATGTCTGAACCATCGGGTAAAAACTTGATTACCTCGGCATTCTCAGGGACGGCCAAAAGTGCTTCTGACCCAAAGGCGGCATAGGATGCTGCTGTTCTGTTTCCTCCTCTTTCATTGAATACTTCGGCCAGGTTTGTATTGACAATGTTCAACCCGTCTTGACGCCCCTGTCTTTTATAGGAAGTAAACTCAGAGGAAAAACCTTGGCTTTCTTCTGGGTTCCCAGAAAGGAATTGCACAGCAAAAATAATTTCACTATTCAATTCATTATAAAACACATCTCTGAAGTTGGATTGAAGAGAGAATTCTCCACTGTCAATAATTGCTTGACACAAGGCAGCGGCGGCGGTATAATTAGGCTCGGGTAAGGACAAGTATACTTTGGCCAATAGCCCCTGCGCAGCGGCTTTTGAAGCACGCGACTTGTGGGTATTATCGAGATGTTCAACCCCTTCGAGTAGGTCTTGTATAATTTGATCGTATACAACGGGCAGTTCAATACGGGTAAACAAAGTTTCCTTTTCATCTGGCCCTACAACAGCGGTTACCAAAGGAACTGGACCGTATAAACGAACCAAATTAAAATATGCATAAGCTCTTAGAAACTTAGCTTCGGCGGTATAAGCATTAATGTTGTCGGCTTCTGCATTGTCAATGTATGCGAGTACATTGTTGGCTCTGAAGATAATCTCATACATTGATTGATAGTAATCTTCGGACTGAATATTGTCCGGTTCAACAATATAGCGATGAAAATCTGCTCTTGATCCTTCCAACGTTTTACTTCTCGTGTTGTCTGAGCGATGTTCAGTGAGTAAGTACTCTAATTGAATTCCACGATTAAATCGAATCGAACTAGATTCTGTATTCTCATTGACACCTTGAACAGCATCATATATTCCAATAATCCCAGACAATACGTCGTCATCTGACTGGAAATAACTTTCCGTTACAATGGCCGCATCAGGAAGCGGATTTAAAAATTCATCGGCATCACAAGAGGCAAAAAACACTCCAGTAACTGCAAAAACAAAATATTTTATATGTTTCATTTTAATTCGTATTAAAAGTTAATATTCAATCCTAATGACATCGTGCTAAAAATAGGGGTACCTGCACGTTGCGCTCCATAAGATTGTGGCGTGTTATTCGAATCGATATACTCTGGGTTAAACCCGTGATAATCGTCTGAGGTGATGTACAAAAGATTTTGGCCTGTGGCGTAAATACGACAAGAAGTTAGACCCAACGAAGAAATTGTGTTTTCCGGAAGAGTATAACCAATGTTGACGTTACGCAATGAAAAATATCCTGCGCTCATCACCATATCATTTGTTACAGTTCTTGGCTTTAAGAACGATGCGTCTGAAATGATACCTGCATCAACAACCGCCTGTTCGTCGGTTGTAGCACCATTCCATTGAGAGAAAAAGTATTGATCACCAATGTTTTTGACTTCAGCACCTTGACTTCCTTGAATCATGAATGAGAAGTCAAAATTACCAAAAGTAAACTCATTGGTTAAACTCCAAATAATGTCTGGATAAGGATCACCTAGAATGGTTTTATCATCGTCAGTAATTAATCCATCACCATTAAGGTCTTTTACGATCACGTCTTCAGACATACCATTAATGGGAATCCATGGTGAATCCCAATATTCGTTCTCCAATTCTTTATCAACAACATAACCGTAGAAAGATGAGATCGGGTTTCCTACCAAGTTGATCCATTGAGAATTTCTTCCAAAACCATCTTCAGTTAACGCACCGTTTGATTCGCCATAGTCTAACAATACATTTTTGTTTGTAGACGCAATTAATGTTGAATTCCACGTAAAGTTTTCACTGGAGATGTTTTTTGTTCTCAATTCAAATTCCCAACCACTATTCTCTACTTTACCCAAGTTAACGATTCCATTGTTAAATCCAGTAACGTAGGAAACTGGGTTATTTAAAAGGAGTTGGTCACTTGTTCGTTTATAGTAATCGATTGATCCTGTAATTCTATTGTAGAATAATCCGAAGTCCAATCCAGGGTTAATCTCTTCCGAGGCTTCCCATTGAAGGAGCAAGTTGGCAATGTTCTTGGGAGAAACTCCTGGAGTAATCGCTCCATTACTAATTGCATTACTGGTATTCAATTGGGCTAAATAAGGCCATGCATTCACAAGATCATCGCCAACATTGAAATTCTCTGAACCTGTCAATCCGTAGCTTGCGCGTAATTTCACTGTTGTGAAAATATCTGAGTCCGCAAGGAAATCTTCATTAGTAACGTTCCATCCTACAGAGACCGCTGGGAAGTTACCCCATTTGGACTCTACACCAAAAACAGAGCTACCGTCACGACGGAAAGATGCATTGAGCAAGTATTTGTTGTCATAGGCATACCCAATGCTTCCAAAGAAACCAATCTTATTCTTTTCGATATTGATTTCTCCCTC
>WTJB01000178.1 GCA_011526335.1 Candidatus Arcticimaribacter sp. | reverse complement strand
CTCCAATCTTCACCACAGTCAAAAATTTTCACAAAAATACGGAAAACTTTTCAGCGAACTCCTTGTGTAAAAAAACAGGCGAAAAGACCTAGAATAAATTCGACACCCCAAAACCATTGAGTACAAATCTTATAGATTAATAAAAACCAAAAAAACAAAGGCGTATATTTGCATGGCTATGAAAGACGGCGTCGTATGAAACACATTAGAAACTTTTGCATTATTGCCCATATTGACCACGGAAAAAGCACCTTGGCAGATCGGTTATTGGATTATACCGGTGCGGTCAGTGACCGTGAAAAACAAGATCAACTTTTAGACAATATGGACCTGGAACGCGAACGCGGGATTACCATCAAGTCGCACGCCATACAAATGGAATATACTCACCAGGGAGAAACCTATGTGCTGAACCTCATTGACACCCCTGGCCATGTTGATTTTTCTTACGAAGTTTCTCGTTCCATTGCCGCTTGTGAAGGGGCCCTACTTATCGTAGATGCAGCACAAAGCATTCAGGCGCAAACGATTTCCAATCTTTATTTAGCACTTGATAACGATCTAGAAATTATTCCAGTGCTTAATAAGGTCGATTTACCCTCTGCCAACCCTGAGGAAGTAACCGACGATATTGTAGACCTTTTAGGCTGTACGCCCGAAGAGGTTATCCCGGCCTCTGCCAAAACAGGTTTGGGTATTGAAGAAATATTAACCGCCATCATAGACCGCATTCCGGCACCTAAAGGTAGTCCTGATGAACCTTTGCAAGCCCTCATCTTTGATTCGGTTTACAATCCGTTTAGGGGGGTAGAAACGTACTTCCGTGTGATTAATGGAAAAATCCGAAAAGGACAAAAAATTCAGTTTATTGCCACGCAAAAAAACTATAATGCCGATGAAATTGGTACCCTTAAACTAAATCAAGAACCCAAAAAAGAAATTTTAGCGGGAGATGTAGGTTACCTCATTACAGGAATTAAAGAAGCGAAGGAAGTAAAGGTAGGAGATACCATTACCTCTCCTGAAAACCCCACCCAAAACGCCATTGAAGGTTTTGAAGAAGTCAAGCCTATGGTTTTTGCGGGCATCTATCCCGTAGATACGGAAGACTATGAAGAACTCCGTGCTTCTATGGAAAAATTACAGCTCAATGATGCCTCCTTGGTCTTTCAGCCAGAAAGTTCTGCTGCACTTGGGTTCGGATTCCGTTGTGGATTTTTGGGGATGTTGCACCTGGAAATCATTCAAGAGCGTTTGGAGCGTGAATTTAACATGACCGTTATCACAACCGTGCCTAACGTTTCTTACCAAGCCTACACCAAAAAAGAGCCCGATGTTGTTGTCATGGTAAACAACCCTTCTGACTTGCCTGACCCTTCGGGAATGGATCGTGTAGAAGAGCCTTTTATTCGTGCCAGTATCATTACCAAGGCCGACTTTGTGGGCAATGTGATGTCTTTATGTATTGAAAAAAGAGGTCAAATCACAAACCAAACCTACCTCACTCCTGAACGTGTAGAGCTGACCTTTGACATGCCTTTGGCGGAAATCGTTTTTGATTTTTATGACCGCTTGAAGACCGTTTCTAAAGGGTATGCTTCTTTTGATTATTCGCCCATTGGCCTTCGTGCTTCAAAACTGGTAAAAGTAGATATCCTGCTCAACGGAAATCAAGTGGATGCCCTCTCTGCGTTGATTCATGCAGATAATGCGTATAGCATTGGTAAAAAAATGTGTGAAAAATTACGCGAACTTATCCCGCGTCAACAATTCGATATCCCGATTCAAGCGGCTATTGGTGCCAAGATCATTTCTCGCGAAACCATAAAAGCCCTCAGAAAAGACGTAACGGCCAAGTGTTATGGGGGTGATATTTCGCGTAAGCGTAAGTTGCTCGAAAAGCAGAAAAAAGGAAAGAAAAAAATGCGTCAGGTCGGAAATGTCGAAATCCCTCAACAAGCCTTTATGGCTGTACTAAAGCTAAACGACTAGGCCCATTGACCCTTATTCGTTTCGCAAGCTCGACGTCAGATTTAAAGCAAATTCTTTTGCTTCAATCCGATAACGCAAAAAGCGCCCTCTCCGCTTCAGCCAGAGAAAACGAAGGCTTTGTTACCGTTCTTCACAGTCTTGATCAGCTTCAAGAAATGCAAAGGCAATCGCCACAAATCCTAGCCGTTGATGGCGATACTCTTGCGGGCTATGCCTTGGTCATGCCGCGGGAATTGAAAAACAGCATCCCGGTTTTAATCCCCATGTTCAATTTGCTTGATACCCTGACCTACAAGGGCGCTCCTGTAAAAGACCTTCGCTATTACGTCATGGGACAAATCTGTGTGGCGAAAGCCTATCGCAGAAAGGGCGTTTTTCGTCAACTTTATGCTGCACACAAAAAACATCTTTCGGGTACATACGACTATTGCATAACCGAAATTTCTAGTCGCAACCTTCGGTCTATGCGCGCACATGAAAAAGTGGGCTTTACACTCCTACACCGCTTTAGCGACGCAACAGACGAATGGAATATCGTTTTGTGGGATTGGACGGATTCCGTCTAAATTTCCTACCTTAGTAAGAAACCTCAACATAGTCTATGGAATTGATTTTACTTGGGTTGATAGCCCTTTTGGCAGGGGCCAACCTCCTCCTTTTATTCAGCCGAAAAAACAGTTCGGAAGGAAAAGAAACCCTTACCGCTTTGTTCAAATTCGAACAGCTTTTGCATCAACTCGAAAAACAAATGAAAGACGACTTTCAACGTAATCGAGATGAAAATCAAGGGGCGTTTAAACGCCAAAGAGAAGAGCTAACCCAGGCGTTAAATCAGTTTGGTGATCGGTATGACCAAAACGCAAAACGCCTGAACGATGTTTTAAAAGAACGTTTTTCCCGCTTAAACGATAAACAGACACAACTCAATCTCGATGCCGAAAAACGGATCAAAGAAGTACGAGACGTTGTAGAAAAACAACTGAAAGAACTTCGCGAAGACAACAGTAAACAATTGTCAGAAGTAAACAAGACAGTTAATGAAAAACTCCAAAAAACCCTTAACGATCGGTTGAGTCAGTCGTTTGAAACGGTTGGGAAACAATTGAAATCTGTTCAAGAAGGCTTGGGTGAGATGAAAAATCTAGCAACCGATGTGGGCGGACTAAAAAAAGTGTTGAGCAATGTAAAAATGCGCGGAGGGCTCGGGGAAGTTCAACTGGCCATGTTGCTCGAAAACATTTTGGCGCCAGACCAGTATGAAGCCAATGTTAAAACAAAGGCAGGAAGCGATGCGGTGGTAGAATTCGCCATAAAACTCCCCGGAAAAGACGAGCTGAATTCTACGGTCTGGATCCCTGTCGATGCAAAATTCCCAAAAGACGTTTATGAATATTTACAAAACGCCTACGATGATGGGAATCCAGCACTGGTAGAACGGGCCCAAAAAGAATTAGAAAACACCATTAAAAAAATGGCAAAAGACATCCGGGACAAATATCTTGACCCGCCGAAAACCACAGATTTCGGGATTTTATTTTTACCCTTCGAAGGCATCTATGCCGAAGTGGTTCGCAAAGCCGCTTTACTAGAAACTTTACAAAGAGAGTATAAAATTATTGTTACCGGACCCACCACCCTTGCGGCCATCCTTAACAGCCTTCAGATGGGCTTTAAAACCTTGGCGATACAAAAACGCAGCAGTGAAGTATGGAACGTTTTGGGGGAGGTCAAAAAAGAGTTCAACAATTTTGGCGGAATGATGCAAAAAGCGCAGAAAAACATTCAAACGGGATTAAATCAACTGGACGATGTTATGGGAGTGCGTACCCGCGCCATAGAAAGAAAATTAAAAGATGTTAGCTCTTTGGATGAAGGAACTTCTAAACCTAAATTAAACAGCCCTATTAATGACAACCTGCTCGACTTTGATCAAGAATAATCAACAATGAAACAGCTTCTCTCCTTTTGTGTGCTCCTTTGCGGTCTTTCGTTATTTGCGCAAAAACAAAAACAACTGGATGCCCTTGCGGCAGAATTTACCCAGAAAAGTCTTCCGCTATTTAAAGAAGTGCTCTCCATTCCAAACGATGCTTTTTATCCGGATTGGATTGAACAAAACGTACAGTGGAGTGAAAAAAACTTTGCCCAACGGGGTTTTACCACCGCACGAATTTCAACGAAAGCCGCTCCTTTATTGCTTGCTTCGCGCTCTTTTCCTAACGCGAAAAAAACCGTCTTGGTCTACCTACAAATGGACGGGCAGCCGGTAGATCCTTCGCGGTGGGCACAAGACGACCCTTATCAACCGGTAGTGAAAAAACAAAACCCAGAAGGGCAATGGGAAATCATCGACTGGACAGCCTTAGAGGATTATCAAGAGGATTGGCGCATTTTTGCCCGCTCGGCCAGTGATGCAAAAGGACCTGTGGCTATGTTTTTGGCTGCGATGGAGGCCCTAACAAAAATTGAGCAAAACCCCAATTATAACCTTAAAGTCATTTTAGACTTTGAAGAAGAATTGGGCTCTCCTAATCTACCCCAAGCCGTTGAGGAAAATCGGGAAATGCTGGCGGCCGATCTATTGGTGATTTTCGACGGTCCCATGCATCGCTTGAACAAGCCGACCTTGTCTTTTGGCGCAAGAGGAATCGCTACCATACAATTAACAACCTATGGACCAATCGTACCTCAACACTCTGGTCACTTTGGAAATTATGTGCCTAACCCTGCGTTCAAATTGGCCAAGCTATTGGCCTCTATGAAAGATGAACAAGGCAAAGTGCTTATCCCGGGCTATTATGACGGCATTGTTCTTGACCCCGCAACAAAAGACATTTTAAAAGCCACTCCACATGACGAAAAACAGCTGCAGGATTTAATTCAGGTTGGAGATTTTGACCGTGTAGGACCCAACTATCAAGAGGCCATTCAATACCCATCCCTTAATATTCGGGGGATGCAATCGGGCTGGATTAACGAAAAAGTACGTACCATTATTCCTGCCTGGGCAAGAGCAGAAATTGATGTGCGCTTGGTAAAAGAATCCAAGCCAGAACGTTTGCTGCATTTGATCAAACAACATATCGAAAACCAGGGCTACTTGGTTTTGGACCGTGAACCCACAAAAGAAGAGCGCTTGGCCCACCCTAAAGTAGCCACCTTTACCCATAAAATCGCTTACCAATCGTTTAGAACCCCTTTAGATTCTGAAATTGGGCTTTGGTTGCGCAAGGCGCTCATTCGTGGTTTTGGGGAAGAACCGATTCGCGTAAGGATGAGTGGAGGCTCTATTCCTATTTCTCCTTTTGTAAACACCTTAGGCTTACCGGCAGTGGCCGTTCCGACAGTAAATCGCGACAATAACCAACACAGTCCTAATGAAAACCTCCGCCTGGGGAATTACCGAGACGGGATCAAAACAATCCTAGCCATTTTAACCGAAAAATTATGATGCGGCCAAGCCTTTTTTTGGGATTGACTTTCTGTTGTGTTTGGGGCCTAATGGCGCAGAATAAGGAGTATCTAGCCGCTACTTATCAGCACCAAGGGGAAAGCTTGCCTTATCGCCTCTTGTTGCCCGAAAACTATGATATAAAAAAGAAATATCCGCTTCTTGTTTTTCTTCATGGTGCGGGAGAACGGGGCAGCGACAATGCGCTTCAACTCACCCACGGAAGTGATCAGTTTTTAACGGAGGCCTTTCGAAAGGAACACCCAGCGATCATCGTTTTTCCCCAATGTCCAAAAGAATCTTATTGGGCCACCATTCTCAGCCGAGAGGTTCCGCAAAAATTTTCTTATTCCAAACGACCTAAAAGAAATCCTACCCTTGATTTGGTGGAGGGTATGCTGAAAGCGGTTCTTTCAACTTATACAATAGACAAATCGCGTATCTATGTTGGAGGGCTCTCTATGGGCGGAATGGGTACGTTTGAGTTGGTCTATCGCAATCCCCGACTATTTGCGGCAGCCTTTGCCATTTGTGGTGGTGCAAACCCTAAAATTGCCCGTAAAATTAGGCGTCCGATGTGGAGAATTGATCATGGAGAAGTGGACCGTGTTGTCCCCATAAACCTCTCTGAACAAATGGCGGCTGCCTTAAAAAAGAAAAAAGCTCAAGTAGACTTTAATCGCTATCCCGGAGTGGACCACAACAGCTGGGATACGGTTTTTGCCGATCCGACCTTTTTGCCGTGGCTGTTTTCACAATCGAAATAAAATGATGCTTCTAAGAACAAATCAAGAAGACACACGTTTTCAAGAATTGGTAAAACAGCTCGACGCAGAGTTGGCCATCCGAGACGGAAAAGACCATGCCTTTTATCATCAATTCAACGGGATTGCCCTTTTGGATCATGTCGTCCTCTTTTTAAATAATGATGCCGCTGTAGGCTGTAGCGCCTTTAAAGTTCGTACACACAATCAGATTGAAATCAAGCGGATGTATGTTCTTCCGTCTTATCGAAAAAAAGGGATTGCCAAAAAACTATTGACCGATTTAGAAAAGTGGGGAGCAGAATTGGGATATAAAGAGGCCGTTTTGGAAACCGGAAAAGCGCAAACAGAGGCCTTGTCTTTTTATCCTAAAATGAAGTATAATATTATGCTCAACTTTCCGCCCTATGAAGGGATTAAAAACTCTGTATGCTTTAAAAAAGACTTGTCGCTGGATCCGTTTTAAAAGCAGGGGTGTCTCTCCCTCCCTAAAGGAAGTAAGGGGTATCCATAAATTTTCGTTACCTTGAAAAAGATACTGTTCAAGCATGGTTTATCGATACTGATTAGACCAAAACACCGCTTTTAAACCCAAAAAATAAAGCATGAAGAAATATTTTTTACCCTGTTGTTTTACGCTTTTGCTTTCTACACTTCAAGCCCAAAAGACCATAGGAAGCATCGAAATCCTTGACGCTGCACTCAGCAAGGTGATCCCTGCCGAGGCAAAAATTGAAGTCCTCGCAGAAGGCTTTCAATGGGCAGAAGGCCCTGTTTGGGTTCCAGAATTGGAGGCCGTATTGTTTACCGATGTTCCTAAAAACGTCGCCTATAAATGGGACGAAACCCACGGACTAACCCCCTACCTAGACCCTAGTGGGTACACCGCTATAGCCCCCAATGAAAAAAAATCGGGTGGGAACGGGCTTCTTCTAGATGCTGCTGGAGGTTTGCTTATCGCACAACACGGAGATCGCAGAATTGCAAGAATTGCACCTCCCCTAAAAACACCCGCTGCATTTGAAACGGTCGTGGGAAAATATCAAGGAAAGTTCTTTAATTCTCCCAATGATCTAGTGTTATCAAAAGCAGGGGACCTCTATTTTACCGACCCTCCTTATGGATTAAAAGGCGATGATGATCCTTTAAAAGAAATCGATGAAAACGGGGTTTACCGTTTGTCAAAAAACGGTGATTTAACGATGCTGTACAGCTCTCTGTCCCGCCCCAACGGGCTGGCTTTTTCTCCGGACGAAAGTGTGCTTTATGTCGCCAACTCTGACCCGAAGCAAAACCTATGGATGGCTTTCGCTATGGAAGAAGGTAAAATTATCCGTGAGAACGTATTTTTTGATGCTAGTGGGTATAAACGAAGAGGATTGGCTGATGGACTCAAAGTTCACTCTAGCGGATACGTGTTTGCTACTGGCCCAGGAGGGGTGTTGATTTTCTCACCAGAAGGAAAACATCTCGGGACCATTCTTACCGAGGTCAGAACAGCCAATTGTGCTTTTGACGCCCAAGAAGAATACCTCTATATGACCTCTACACAATACCTTCTTCGGATTAAAATAAAAGAACAATGAAACTCTATGCAATAGAAACGGGGCATTTTAAGCTGGACGGGGGAGCCATGTTTGGGGTAGTGCCCAAAGCCCTTTGGCAAAAAACCAATCCGGCAGATGCACAAAATCGAATTGAAATGGCAGCACGCTCCCTTTTGATTGAGGACGGAAATCGCTTGATTTTGATTGATACGGGTATGGGCAATAAACAAAGTGATAAGTTTTTTGGTCATTACGGCTTGTGGGGAGATCATAGTTTAGACCGTTCGCTAAAAACCCACGGCTTTCACCGAGACGATATTACAGATGTGTTTTTTACCCACCTGCATTTTGATCATTGCGGTGGAGCAATTGTAAGAAACCCAAAAGGCTTTTATGAACCCGCCTTTAAAAATGCCCGCTTTTGGTCGCACAAAGATCACTGGAAATGGGCTACCGAACCCAATGTGCGTGAAAAAGCGTCTTTTTTGCCTGAGAATATTCTTCCCATAGAAGAAAGTGGTCAGTTAAATTTATTAGACAGCCATCATACCCCCCTTGGGTTTGATGTTTTATTGGTGGATGGACATACAGAAAAACAAATGCTCCCTCTTTTAAAGTATAAAGGGAAACGCATTCTTTTTGCTGCAGATTTAATTCCAACGGCTGGGCATTTACCCATTCCCTATGTGATGGGCTACGATACGCGGCCATTGCTTTCGTTACAAGAAAAAGAAAAGATTTTAGGAGATGCAGTAAAGGAGGATACCCTGCTTTTCTTAGAACACGATCCTCACCATATGCTAGTCTCCTTAATCCAAACAGAAAAAGGGGTACGGATGAAAGAATCATTTACTTTAACCGACTACTTTGCTTCCTAAATAAGATGAGTATATTTGAGCAACACAAACCTTAAATTCGACATGAAAAAGCTATTCTTCTCCCTCTTCTTTTCCTTTTCTCTTCTCTCTACAGCCCAATATTGGCAACAGGCCGTTGACTATACGATAACTGTAGAAATGGATGTAGAAACGGCTCAGTACAAGGGTGCTGAAACCATTGTATATACCAACAATTCGCCAGAAACCTTAAAAAAAGTGTTCTTCCATCAGTATTTCAATGCTTTTCAGCCTGGGAGTGAGATGGCTATTCGCTTGAAAAATAGTGCAGACAAAAACGGACGCTTTAAAGTCAATATTGATAGCCTGAGTAAAGAACAACAAGGATACCTGAGGGTAAACAACCTAAAGCAAGACGGACAAGCAGTACAAACTGTTGACGCAGAAACGATTTTGGAAGTAAGCTTGGCCAAACCGCTTTTGCCGGGAGAAAGCACAACCTTTACCCTAGATTTTGAGGGGCAGGTTCCTGATGTTATTCGCCGAGCGGGGAAAAATTCGAGTGAAGGCATTGCTTTTTCAATGGCACAATGGTACCCAAAAATGGCCGAATATGATCTAGAAGGGTGGAATGCAGATCCGTACACAGGAAGAGAGTTTCATGGTGTTTGGGGAAATTTTGATGTAAAAATAACCCTAGACAAAGCCTTTACCGTAGCCGCAAGTGGATATCTACAAAATGCTGATGATATTGGACGCGGGTACAGCGACCGTAAAAAAGCCAAATCTAAAAAAGGAAAAATTACCTGGCATTACTATGCCCCAAACGTACATGATTTTACCTGGGCAGCAGACCCCGATTATATTCATGATACCTATGCTGGGCCAAACGATGTTAGCTTACATTTTTTTTACAAAAACAACCCGGACATTATTGAAAACTGGAAAAAGTTGCAGCCTTTGACGGCAGAAATCATGGCTTTTTTCAATGAAAAAATCGGACCCTATCCTTACAAGCAATACAGTGTCGTTCACGGAGGAGATGGGGGTATGGAATATGCAATGCTTACCTTGATTACGGGCAACCGAAAATTTGGTTCCCTCGTAGGGGTTACTGCGCATGAATTGGCCCATTCTTGGTTTCAACATATTCTGGCAACAAATGAAACCAAGCACGAATGGATGGATGAAGGGTTTACGTCCTTTATTTCGACCCTAGCCGTGGACAAGGTTCTCGAAAAAAATCAGGAATTTCCGCTTGCTGGCTCCTACAGAGGATACTATAGTTTAGCCAATTCTGGAGTAGAAATGCCGCAATCAACCAATGCTAACCGCTATGAGCACAACTTTGCTTACGAAAGAGCCGCCTACAGCAAAGGAGCGGTTTTTTTGGGGCAATTGGCCTACCTCATCGGGAAAGAAAAAATGTACGAAACATTACAAACCTATTATGACGAGTGGAAATTCAAGCACCCGCTTCCAAATGACTTTAGACGAATCGCTGAACGCGTCTCTGGACTTCAATTGCAATGGTATCTGACCGATTGGACCCAAACGACCAATACCATTGACTATGCCATTGAAAGCGTATCGGGCGATGAAAAAACAACCATAAGCTTAAAACGAAAAGGCTTGATGCCCATGCCTTTGGAAATTCTTGTACAATACAAAGACGGCAGCTCTAGTTTTCATTATATCCCCATTTCCTTACTACGGGGAGAAAAGGAAAACCCCTATGAAATGGAGTGGAAAGTTGAAAAAGATTGGGTCTGGGCGAGTCCAGATTACGCCTTAACGCTTGACCTTCCTGCAAAGGAGATTGAAGCTGTTGTGATCGATCCGAGTAATCTGATGGCCGATATAGACAAGAGTAACAATTACTATGTCTCGGGAGAAGAATAAAGTGTTGCTTAAACGCCTAAAGGGTAAGAACACGATTTCATTTCTCTTTGAGAAAGGAAAAAACATTCACAGCGCCCACTTGTCCTTTAAGGTTGTCCGAGAAGAAAAAGAGGATTGCTTCTATGCAGGAGTTTCTGTTCCAAAAAGGAATTTTAAATTGGCCGTTGATCGAAATCGTATCAAACGTCAGCTGAGAGAAGCGTTAAAACAAAACGAAATGTCTCTTTCTTTTGCTGGCTGTGGAATGCTGCTCTATAAAAGTAAAAAGCATCTCCCTACATCTATTTTGGTGGAAGAAACAGCCTCTATATTTGAACAACTGAACGCTAAAAAAGACAACTGATTTTAAGGCATGAAGGAGCTTTCTTTTTGGGATTTTATTCTGTTTGTTTCTAGCGCAAACCTCAGCCGTTACTTCATTATTTCGGGCTTATTTTTTGGTGTTTATTACGGGCTGTTTAAGAACAAATGGAGAGAGAAGAAAATACAGTCTCGCTACCCTAAAAACAAAGATTATCGTCGAGAAATTATGTATTCGGTGCTGACCCTTTGCATTTTTGTCTGTTTTGCTCTATTGATTTTTAAATCGCCCCTTTCAGCATTTACCCAACGCTATAATACCATTGACGAAATGGGGTGGGGATACTGGTGGTGGAGTATTATCGTCATGATTTTTATCCATGACACCTATTTTTACTGGACCCATAGAGCCATGCATCATCCTTTAGTCTATCGTCAGGTGCATTGGACGCATCACAAATCGACCAATCCCTCGCCTTGGGCTGCCTTTGCGTTTCATCCTTTAGAAGCCGTTGTAGAAGCCGGGATTGTTTTTTTAATCGCGTTTCTTATTCCGTTTCATATTAGTGCTTTGACCGTATTTTTGATTTTTATGACGCTGTATAACGCCTATGGTCATCTGGGTTTTGAACTGTATCCCAAAAATTTTTACAAAACGTGGATCGGGCGGTGGCTAAATACTTCGGTCGCCCACAATCAACACCACGAAAAGTTTAAGGGAAATTACGGTCTGTACTTTCTTTTTTGGGACCGTTGGATGGGAACGCTTCGCAGTGACTATGCTTCACAGTACGATCTTATTTCTCAAAAAAGAAAAATATAAGTCTAGGCTTCCTTTAGCACCATCCCAATGTGGGGAATATCGTCCTCCAAATAAGCTTCTCCTGTAGGCATAAAACCATGAGCTTTATAAAAGACTTCTAGATGCGCTTGTGCCGATATTTTTATTGCATTCTTGGGGTAGGTCGCTTTTGCAATCTCAACAGCTTTTTTGACCAGGGCGTAGCCGTATCCTTTCCCACGAACAGCAGCAGCTGTTACCACTCTACCTATGGAAATGTAATCTTTATAAGCAATCCCTTTAGGAAGAATACGGGCATAGGCCACCAATTGACTTTTTTCGTAGCCCATAAGGTGTATCGCCCCAATATCTTTGCCATCGACATCTTGGTAAGGACAGTTTTGTTCCACCACAAAAACAGCGGCCCGAAGGGCCAAAATTTCATAAAGGGTCTGCCTGCTTAATTGCTCATAAGAGGAGGAAACGAAAGCGAGCATTACATGCAAGGCATTTTATCAATTCTTCCTTGGTGACGTCCTCCTTCAAAAGAGGTTTCTAAAAAAGTATCTACCATCACCAGTGCTTGCGGTATAGAAATAAAACGCGCGGGTAAACTGAGGATATTAGCGTTGTTATGTGATTTTGCTAAAGCAACAATTTCTTTGTTCCAACACAAAGCCGCACGTATACTTTGATGCTTATTGGCCGTCATAGCGGCACCATTTCCGCTTCCACAAATAATGATACCCAATGCAGACTTTCCTTCAGAAACGTCTTTAGCAACAGGATGGATAAAATCTGGATAGTCTACACTGTCTTCTGTGTCTGTTCCGTGGTTGTGTACTTGATGGCCTTTGCTCTCTAGATGTTGAATAATGGCTTGTTTGTATCCAACACCCGCATGATCGTTCCCTATTGATAATTGCATGTTCTTTCTTTTGAGGATAAAAGTACACAATGCCTTCTTTTTGGTGGATAACTGTAGGATATATTTGAATAGAATGTTAATAAGTTCTAATAGATAATCTCATTTATCCCAATACTATTCTGCTTAGCAAAAAAGTTGAGTGAACAAAATGAAGTTATCTAGATTAATCCGCTATTTATCTTCCATTTTTTTTCTACTTGTTGACAGAACCAAGATATTTTAACCGTTTTTTTTTCAAATGATGCTGTTTTCAACAAATGTTAATGAAACAATTAAAATAT
>WTJB01000171.1 GCA_011526335.1 Candidatus Arcticimaribacter sp. | reverse complement strand
TTAATAAGTTTGGAAAACGCCCGATGCATTTCTTTGGGCTTTGGGGCACCATTATGATTTTTATTGGCTTTTTGTCTGCGGGTTATTTAGGAATAGATAAACTTTACTTTAAGCCAGACGGCAGATTGATTGCCGAACGACCCGAATTTTATATAGCCCTCACGACAATGTTACTGGGAAGTCAATTTTTTGTGGCAGGCTTTCTAGGAGAATTATTGATTGGGCAACAAAAAGAAAAAACCCGCTATACTATAGCCGAATATACAAGTCAAGAAACAGATGAATGAAAAGGTAAAACAATGGACGCAAGCACCATTTGACCAGGAGACGATAACCGCTGTAAACAATTTAAAGTCCACCCCCGAAGCGCTGGAAGATGCCTTTTACAAAAACCTAGAGTTCGGTACGGGAGGCATGCGCGGGGTTATGGGAGTAGGCACCAATAGAATCAACCCTTACACCTTAGGGAAAAATACCCAAGGGTTATCCAACTACTTAAAAAAAACATTTGATCCCCAAACGCTACGCGTAGTCATTGCCTACGATTGTAGAAAAAACAGCCAATATTTTGCTCAGCGTGTGGCAGAGGTCTTTTCGGCCAACGGAATTGACGTATATGTGTTCCCGGAGCTTCGCCCAACTCCGGCGCTTTCTTTTGCCGTAAGGCATTTAAACGCGCATTGCGGAATCGTACTCACGGCTTCACACAATCCTCCTGAATACAACGGATATAAAGTCTACTGGAAAGATGGAGGGCAAATCGTTCCCCCGCAAGACAAAGAAATTATAGAAGAAATTGAAAAAATAGATTTTCAAGACATTCTTTTTGAGGCCCAACCCGATAAAATTCATCGTATAGACGCAAGTTTAGATCAAGTCTTTATTCAGCAATCGTTAGATAATGCTGTACTCTCCCAAGAGGAAAAGCAAGGGTATTCCATCGTTTTTACTTCGCTTCACGGAACAGCTATCACCCTTTTACCCCAGACGCTATCTGCGGCAGGATTTAGCCAAGTGTACTCTGTAAAGGCACAAGAAAAACCCGACGGCAACTTCCCTACGGTAAGCTCTCCAAACCCCGAAGAAAAGGAAGCTTTAGCGCTGGGATTGACTTTGGCCGATGAAAAAAAAGCCGATCTATTGCTAGGGTTCGACCCCGATGCAGACAGATTGGGCATAGGTGTCCGCGACACCAACGGAGAAATGATACTACTCAATGGGAACCAAACCATGGTAGCCATTACACGTTATTTATTGGAGTACAAAAAGAAAAAAAATCAACTTGGAGAAAATGCCTTTATTGGTTCTACCGTTGTCTCCACCCCCATGATGAAGAAATTAGCGGACCACTTTGGCATAGACTGCAAACTTGGCCTTACCGGATTCAAGTGGATCGCAAAAATGATTGAAGATTTTCCTGACGAAGAATTTATTTGTGGAGGGGAAGAGAGTTACGGCTTTATGGTTGGGCATCAAGTACGCGACAAAGATGCCATTACTTCTGCCCTCTTGGTTGCAGAAATTGGAGCGCAATTGAAAAAAGAAGGAAAATCCTTTTACAGTTACCTTATAGTAACCTACCAAAGGATTGGATGCTACCAAGAAAACTTGATTTCATTTACAAAAAAAGGAAAGTCAGGAGCCGAGGAAATCCAACGCATGATGGAGAATTACCGAAACCAAATGCCCCAAGAATTTGGTGGCGATCCCATAAAGTTCAAAGAAGATTACAGCCTTGGACTACGCACCTACAATGACGGTACCACAGCACAGCTGTCCTACCCAAAAGCAGATGTATTGGTTTTTGAAACCCTAAAAGGGTATCGCGTATGTATTCGTCCTAGCGGTACGGAACCAAAAATCAAGTTTTACCTCAGTGTAAATTCTTCTCTTGAGAACACCACCGACTTTTCTGAAGTTTGGGAGGCATTAAAAAGCTTAAGTGCTACGATTTCAAAATCCCTTGGATTGTAATGGAGTACTTTAAAAAAATAATGCGATTTGCACGGCCCTATTGGCGGTTCATTGGACTGAACATTGCCTTTAACGTCTTGTATGCTTTATTTAGTGCCCTATCTTTTGTAGCCCTCATTCCTATGCTGGAGGTTCTTTTTGGAACCACCAAAAAAGTAAGCACTCCCCCAACCTACACCGGACTTGCAAACCTTAAGTCCTATTTGACAGAATGGATGAATTTTCAGGTGAGTTCTCAAGTCGATCAAAACCCTCAAAATGCCCTTTTGTTTTCTATTGGGCTGATTTTAGTTCTCTTCTTTTTAAAAAACCTATTCAACTATTTGGCGTTGTATTTTATCACCTTTCTTCGCAATGGTATTTTAAAAGATTTACGTAACGCCTTGTACCACAAAATCATAAAACAGTCTTTGGGGTATTTTACAGAAAAGAAAAAAGGAGACACCTTGGCCCGCATTACAGCAGATGTACTTGAAATTCAGCATTCCTTTCTTTCTATTATGGAAGTACTGGTTAGAGAGCCGCTTACCATTTTGTTTACCTTGTTGATCATGCTGAGCATCAATGTCAAATTATCTTTGTTTGTCCTCACCTTTATTCCGCTTTCAGGATTGTTGATTTCTATCATCGGGAAAAGCCTTAAACGAAAATCAGCACGGGTTCAAAAAGAACAGGGAGAGGTGCTCTCTATCGTGGAAGAAACGCTGAGCGGATTGAGCATCATCAAAGCTTTTGATGTCGAAGAAAAATTCATCAAAAAATTCAACCAAGCTACACACCGATTCTGGAGATTCTCCAACCAGCTGCTCAACCGACAAAATCTCGCTTCCCCGCTTAGTGAATTTTTAGGTATAGGGGTTATTGGTACTTTACTGTGGTTTGGTGGACGTATGGTATTGGTAGAAAAAAGTTTAGAAGCGGCAGTGTTTATGTCGTTTATGATGTTGGCCTATAATATTTTGACCCCAGCGAAAGCCATCAGCAAAGCTTCCTACACCTTACGCAAAGGAAATGCAGCAGCAGAACGGGTGTTGGAAATATTAGAAGCCGAGAACATAATTAAAGAAGCGGAACAGCCTACAACGGTTCCCCATTTTAGTCAAGGCATTACCTTTGATCACATCAGCTTTTCTTACGACAATACTCCCCTGCTTTCCGACTTTAATCTCACCTTACCCAAAGGACAAACCCTTGCTTTAGTAGGCGCATCTGGAAGCGGTAAAACCACCATCGCGAATCTTTTGAATAGATTTTATGACACCCAAGAAGGCGATATTCTTTTGGATGGTGTTCCGCTAAAGAAAATTGCGCATCAAAACCTGAGGGAACTTGTGGGTGTGGTGACGCAAGACTCGATTTTATTCAATAATACGGTCGAAGAAAATTTAAAATTGGGGAAAGCGGAGGCAACCCAAGAAGAAATC
>WTJB01000125.1 GCA_011526335.1 Candidatus Arcticimaribacter sp. | reverse complement strand
GGATTGACTACCGTCCCATTTCGGCCATCCCCTCGGGCTTACCCGTTCCCCAATGGTCACTTTTTGAAACCTTGGGGCTAGCGCACCTGACCACCTATATTTTTACTGCCTTGACCCTAGCCCTTTTGGGCGCAATCGATTCTCTTTTAACCTCGGTCGTGGCCGATAACATGACCAAAACCTTACACGAACCGAATAAAGAACTCGTAGGACAGGGAATAGGAAATAGCATCGGAGCAATTTTTGGGGGAATCCCTGGAGCGGGAGCAACCATCCGAACGGTCGTAAACATCAACGCGGGAGGAAAAACGCGATTGTCGGGAATGATGGCGGGCGTATTTTTATTGCTCATCATGTTGGTAATGGCGCCCTTAGCCTCTAAAATACCGGCTGCCGTATTGGCGGGGATTTTGGTTACCGTAGGGATAGGGGTTATGGATTATAAAGGATTAAAAGCCATTCCTGCCATGCCAAAACCCGAAGTTGCCGTCTTGATTACCGTCTTGGTGCTTTCTTCTGTTTGGAACTTGGTCTACGCTGTTGGGATAGGATTACTCCTAGCCTCCCTTATGTTTATGAAAAAAATTGGGGACCTTACCGGGGCCAGTGTAAAAATAGAAGCCCTAGAAAAAGAAGTGGCTTGGCCAGATGAAAAGGCCTTTACACATCAACTAAAAGAAGAAGTATTTATCAAACATCTCAAAGGACCATTATTTTTTGGAGCTACGGCCAAGTTTACCCAAACGGCACAGCAAATCCCCACTTCAGCATCCACGCTGATCCTGCGATTAGACAAAGTGCCTTATATGGATCAGTCTGGGCTTTATGCGGTAGAAAATCTCTTGTTGGATTTGGTTAGAAATAAGAAAACGGTTTTGATGGTGGGGCTTCAAGATCAACCCCAATACTTGATGGAACGCATCGACATCATTCCGGATTTGGTTCCAAAAGAGAAAATTTTTAATAAGTTTGCGGACTGTATGCAATGGCTGCATGCAAAAGCAAAAAGTGAAAACAAAAACTGATCTTCTTTTTTCCGAACAGCAACGCTTTACCCAATGGTGGATTTGGATTTTTGTCCTTATCCCTTTCGTCCTCGGCGTGTTTGGAATGTACCAACAACTCATCCTAGGGCAACCCTTTGGCGATAAACCCATATCTGATGTTGGGCTTTTTATTTTTACCGCGATTGGTCTTGCCTTGGCTGTTTTTGTTCGCTTTAACCAATTGAATACACGGATATATTCCGATCGGATTGAGATTCAATATTATCCTTATTTTACCAAAATAATGCTGTGGGAAGAAGTCGCCAAAGCAGAATGTATTGACTATGGGTTTGTAGGGGGTTGGGGCATTCGGCTGACCATAAAATACGGAACGGTATACAATGTCAGGGGCCGAGAAGGTTTAGCCCTTCATTTCAAAAACAAACAAAAGCTAGTGGTGGGAACCCAAAAGAGGATAGCGTTAGAGAAGGTTCTAAAACAATTGCCACTTACTGTAGATGCTGAAGCATAAGCTGCTCTACTTCTTCTACGGTTAAATGCCCTGTGTTGATTTCAATGGCATCTTCTGCCTTCCGTAAGGGGGCGATACTCCGGCTGGCATCTTGTTGATCTCTTGCGATAACGTTGTTTAAAACAGTCTGGAAATCACTCTTCATGCCTTTGGTAAGCAATTCTTGATGACGTCTTTCCGCTCGAATCTCTGCATCAGCAGTCATAAAAAATTTGAATTGTGCCTCTGGGAAGACAACCGTACCAATGTCTCGCCCATCCATGATGACCTTATGATCTTGGGCTAGAGCCCGCTGTTGTTGAAGTAAAAAATCGCGAATGGATTTTAAGGCGGCTACCTGGCTTACTTTTGAAGAAACTTCTTCGGTACGAATTTCATCGCCGTAGACTTTCCCGTCAAATGCCATAGCAAGCCCCTTGGGGGTTTCGGTCCAAGAAAAATGCAATCCGCCCACCTCTTTCATTAGCGCGGTACCGTCTAGGCTATCTTGCGTAATATAACGCCCTTTTAAACCCAAATAGGCCAACACCCGAAACATATATCCTGTGTCCATATAAAGACACCCTAAACGTTTAGCGAGCCGTTTGGCCAAGGTACTTTTCCCTGTGGATGCGTGCCCGTCTATGGCGATTACATTTTTGTTCATGCCGTAAAATTACGATTTAATTCAAGCTTTTTTCAATACGGGTACTATTCACTAGACTTTCAAAAACAAAGGAAAAGCCTTCGGCAGAAGCATCAATAGAGCTAACGCTTGTGGTTTGTAAGGGAATATTGGTCAGCTTTGCATGGGTTCCTAAACGTTCTTGCAAATGGGTTGCCGCAAAAGGCATATGCACTTTGTGAAATTGTATGATTTCTGACTGGTTTTTGGAAATTTTGTTCCAATCCAAAAGGTCCTCCTTACGACTCTTCCAACGTTCCCGCGTGTATAAAGTACAGGAAGACCACAGGTGAGATGCTTTGGTAGAAAGCTTTTTTACATGAAGTTGTTCCTCATCCCAAACACACTCCTGAAAATCTCCTCTATTGTACAACAAAAGAGTAAAGGGTTCTATCCCTTGAAAATCAAATGTTTGGGTAAATGCTGCAATGGTAGGATAATCAAAAGAAGCCAAGGCCATAGCACCACGACTCAAGCGATAGGCCGCTTTTCGTTGATGCGCAACAAAAGCGCCATTGAGAACACACGCAAAGCGTTGAGGGGCAAAAGCAAACCAAGTGCCTTTGGCCAAGGGGTCTTCCATATAATACACCTTGGAAAGACTTTGTTGTTTTTCCATCAATTGGGTGGCAGCTCTACTCGGATCTTCGTCGCGGTTGGAGGTAAACACAAAACCTTCTTTCTGCGGAATAAAACTTACCGTACACATGCTTATAGTATTTTGGCAAACTTTACCTTTTGCGCTGTAATGGCAATATCCAAGACTTGATGCATATGATCAACAAAATGGAATTGTAGGCCTTTGAGGTATTCCGCAGGGATTTCATCTACATCCTTCCTATTGGCTTCACACAATACTATTTCTTTTATTTTTGATCGCTTGGCTGCTAAGATTTTTTCTTTGATTCCGCCTACGGGCAATACCTTTCCTCTTAAGGTTATTTCTCCCGTCATCGAAATTTTTTGTTTGACTCTCTTTTGTGTCATCAAGGAGACCAAGGAGGTCAATAAGGTAATCCCAGCACTTGGGCCATCTTTTGGTGTTGCCCCCTCGGGAACGTGAATATGAATGTTGTACTTGTCAAAAGGAAACGCATCTAACCCAAGACGTTTTGCATTGGCCTTGATGTATTCCATAGCTATGGTGGCCGATTCTTTCATCACCTTTCCTAAGTTTCCTGTAATGGAAAGGTTTCCTTTACCAGGAGACAAGGCCGACTCAATAAAGAGGATATCTCCCCCTACTGC
>WTJB01000208.1:9883-12964 GCA_011526335.1 Candidatus Arcticimaribacter sp. | reverse complement strand
TGATCATTATCTTTCTCCCTGTCGTATAGACAACACATGGGCAATGCGTCATATACGTCGTCAGCCGCTTTTGCCTTGGGGGTGTCGTGACCTACCTTGGCAATAACCTCATGAAGTTGATCTATACTCAGTCGATTTTTATCGTAAAGAACCGTAAATTGATGGGTAGGAATATCCCAAGTAGCCGATTTCACACCTTTGATGGAAAAAGCCGCTTTCTCTATACGGGATTTACACATGCCACAGACGCCATTAACTTCAAAACTCTCTTTTACAATTTCTTTTTTCTTTTTTTGTGCCATCCCCAAAAAAGGGCTTATGGCGAAAAGTACAATTAAGATTTTTTTCATTTTTTTTCTTTTTTATTCAGCTTATAACGTAGGCCAGTATATAGCATTCGTCCAAAAACAGGGGCGTAGATTAAGGTAGTGTCAAAATTCCTGCCAAAAGGCTGGTCTGCCGATACAATAGGGGTGTTTAAACGATAGTTTGTGATGTTTTCCACACCCAAATATATTTCAAAATCTTTAGAAAACACTTTGGTTATCTGTGTATTCCACAGTGCATAGGCAGGAGAATAGAATCCATTCCCGTCTCTACTATTGTTGGGTAATCTTTGTTTTCCTAGGGTATGCATGGTTAAATCATACCGCCATTCTTTGTCTTTTTGCGCGCTAGGCAAGGTATAGTCTAAATTGGCAAAAAAGCGATGCTGCGGCTGTAAAGGCCGTTGTAATAAACGATCGCCATAAGTGGTTTTGACAATGTAATTTTTATAAGCGGCCCTGAGGTCAATGTTGTTTAAAAGGGTGTAATTTAATTCCAACTGAAAACTTTGCGCATAGCTTTTCCCTTCTAAATTATAAAAGCGGATGTATTGGGGTGTTTCCCAATCTACCACGACTTGATCTTGAAAACGGGTAATGTAATAATCTAGGGTAAGATCTCCGCTTTGACCAAAAACGGTAAAGGCTTGACGAAAACTACTGCCATAATTCCACGCCCGCTCTGGGCGAAGACCGTAGATACTTCCCCCATTGGGAATCAACTCTAGGGTACGATTGGTGCCAAATAGAATTTGGTTTTCTGCAAAAATATTGGCTGCTTTTCTCCCTTGCCCAGCCGATAGACGAAATACTGATCGCTCGCCGGGATTGTAGCGCAAATGAAATCTTGGGGTCAAAAAGGTCCCTAAATTGTTGTGATGATCCACTCGTAAACCTGCGGTAAAATTCAACTTGTCTAAATTATCGAAGGTGTACTCAAAAAACCCACCTATGGCGCGATCCGTTCTACTGTATTGAATACGGTCTACGCCTTCCAAATATTGATCCCATGAAAAATTTAACCCCACCTTAAACTTGTTCTGTGTGGATCCAAATATGGAATTGAAGAGTAAATTCCCAAAAAAACTTTTGTGATCAATATCGTATTCTCGTAATCCAAAGTAGGCGTCTTGACTATGACTATTGTATGCCGCTTGAAACCCAAAACTATTGTAGGGTGTAGACGGAAAAACATAGCCTGTTTTCAGGGAAACATCTATACGCTCTGTAGCTATTTCGCTTCCCCATTTTACTGTGCCGTTTTTATGAATCGGGGGGGTAAAGTCTTCTTCTCCCGACTGCTTTTCATCATTCAGATAGCGTAAGCCTAGAAAGCCCACCCATCCCTTTACGGCATCTGTGTACTGCCAACGATGAAAAAGATTGGTTTGCTTGGCCAAGGGGATATCAATGAAGCCATCCTTGTTTCTGTCAAATTTTTGAGTGCGTTGATTGCCATGCAAATACAGTCCTGTACTCCATTTCTCACTTATTTTCTTATTCCAATGGAGGTTTGCTTCTTGTCTTCCATTGGCAGAACTGTACAAATTCACATACAGAGGAAAATCAAAGAAAGGTTTTTTTAACTCAGTATTTATTTGCCCGGCGATGCTCTCAAAACCGTTGGTCACACTGCCGGCTCCTTTGGTGATTTGAATGCTTTCAATCCATGTCCCGGGGGTATAGGTCAGTCCATAGATTTGTGAGGCTCCTCTTACAGAAGGAATGTTTTCTTCAGAAATTAAGATATACGGGCTGGAAAGCCCAAGCATTTTAATTTGCTTTGTCCCTGTTAGGGCATCCGAAAAGTTAACGTCTATGGACGGATTGGTTTCAAAACTTTCTGATAGATTACAACAGGCTGCCTTTAACAATTCGGCGCTATTTACCTGAATAATATTTTGGGCCTCTACATAAGATTTTTGAATGGTCTTACGTCGTTGGGTGAGCGTGACCTCATCCAAGGATTCGCCAGTATCTTCTTGCATAAAAACGTCCAACGCATCGCGAGTGACGATTTTCTTTATTTGGGTAACAAAACCCAAATAACGGAACACCAAAGAATCAGAGGTGGATAGCTGCGCTATGCTAAATTTCCCGTTTAGATCGGTAATGGTTCCTTCTGTTGTGTTTTTCCAGTACACATTTACGCCCTCTAAAGGTATGGGGGTTTCCGCATCATTAGCGTAGTAAACTGTACCGTTGATTTCTTGGCCCTTAAGGACAAAAAAGCCAAAAAGGCATAGGATATAAATTATGTTTTTCATTTTTTAAGGATTGGGTGATTATTCTCTTTGCAAGTCAAAGCAGAAAAATTATCCGTAAAAAATAAATTGGCAGTAACGTTTATAATATTTTTCCCTCGGGGGAGACTCGTATGCAAAATTTTTGGTCGCTACAACCTCAATTTCACTTTGCTGAACAGCTTTCAGCGGGGGAGTCAAAAAAGGAGTGTTAATAAGGGGGAAAGAAGAATACGATTCTGATGTTTGAGGTGATTGATCTTGTGCCACCAAAGCACTATCTGCACAGCAGATTGATTTGAACTGACTTTGGGTATCGCTTTTTTGCTCTGTTGGCGATTCCATCCCACAGCCATTGGCCATAAAAATCCAAGATACACTCGCCAAATGACCGCCACAATAATGCAGGTTAAGGGCAACTCCGGTCTTGGAATGCAAGAAGAATACTACCAATACAAAAAGGCGTAATGCTTTCATATTAAATTATATAGCACAAAAATACATTATTTTTT
>WTJB01000208.1:0-9783 GCA_011526335.1 Candidatus Arcticimaribacter sp. | reverse complement strand
TCAGGGTGGCTTCTGTCATCGGAAGTTTCAATGCTGTTCCCAAACAAGCGCATTGCATAGCTTGTTTATTCCGCAAAGTTTGAAAGACACCCCAACTGGTTGCCAATAATAATACTACCGTTACGCCTGCTGCCACGCCCATCGCATACTGAAATAAAAAACACAAGCCCAAGAATGTTTCTATAAAAGGATACAAGTAAGCATACAACTTACTTCTTTTTGCGATTGGGTCATATTGTTGAAAAGATGCTGGAAAAGAAGTGTAGTCCAAAAATTTAAAAAAACTAAACACAATAAAGAAAAGCCCCATAAAAGCAGATAAGAAATAATCATCCCATAAACCATTGGAGAGAAATAGTGCTCCTGCTGTCACGTAAAAAAGAATCAAAAAAAGCGGGAATAACTGCCTTAATTTTGAGGATACTGGGCTGGTTGTTGGATGCTCTTTAAATGAAAGCTGATATTTTTCTCCCAGTAAATCAGCAAGTTGACTTACTTCAACGTCTTGGGCTGTAGTAAAAGTTGCCCTAGCTTTTTCTAGGGAAACCTCTACGTTGGTCAACCCTTTAAATCCGCTTAATTTTTCCTGGACACTCCGTTCGCAATTTTTACAGGTCATCCCCTCTATAAACAAAGTATTCTGTTTCATTCTACCGTTTTTTTGTCGCGTATAAAACGTTTATAAATTATTGTCGTTTCGCTACTCAAAGGTAGTTGAATTTTTTATTTTTGGGGTGAAATGAAAAACGAATACACCACCCTACTCTCTCAATGCGAAAGCATTATTTCTCAAGAAGATAAGGCATTGGAAACCTTGCTCACAGAAATATGTACTTTACTTCAAAAAGAGGTTAAACATTACGACTGGGTTGGTTTTTATTTTGCTGACCACATGGCGCAAACGCTACACCTAAAAGCCTTTGCAGGCATTCCCACAGACCACACCGAAATCCCCTTTGGAAAAGGAATTTGCGGACAAGTAGCGGTAAGCAATGAAAATTTTATTGTGGAAGATGTGACCGCACAAGACAATTATATTGCCTGTGACATTCAGGTAAAATCTGAAATTGTCATTCCACTTTTTGTGGACAAAATCAATGTGGGGCAAATTGATATTGACTCCAACATCAAAAATGCCTTTAGTCAAGAAGATGCCACCTTCTTAGAACAACTCAACGCACGAATAGCCGATATACTTTTTTAAACTTTATTTATGAACAACGCACCCATCAAAATTTCCTCTGCTCTAATTTCTGTTTTTGACAAAGAGGGCTTAGCCCCTATCATCAAAGAATTAGATAAAAATGGCGTCACCCTTTATTCTACGGGTGGAACAGAAAAATTTATCCGTGATTTGGGGGTAGATGTCGTTCCCGTAGAAGACATTACCTCTTATCCTTCTATTTTAGGGGGACGCGTAAAAACCCTTCACCCCAAAATATTTGGTGGGATTCTCAATCGTCAAAACACACCATCTGATCAAGCAGAAATTGCAGAGTATGATATTCCGCAGTTGGACTTGGTTATTGTAGACCTCTATCCGTTTGAAAAAACAGTGGCCTCTGGTGCAAGCGATCAAGACATTATAGAAAAAATTGATATCGGAGGAATCTCTTTGATACGCGCTGCTGCAAAAAACTTTGCTGATGTTTGCTGTATTTCGGACAAAAGCGACTACGGAAAATTACTTGATCTTCTTCAATCCAAAGAGGGGGTGCTAGAACTTGACGACAGAAAGGCATTTGCAACAAAATCTTTTATGATTTCTTCTCATTACGATACGGCAATATTTCACTACTTCAACAAGCAGACCCAAAGTGAAGAGGCCTTGAAACTAAGCGACTTAAACGCCAAAAGTTTGCGTTATGGTGAAAATCCACACCAAAAAGGGACTTTCTTTGGTCCATTAGAGGATTTATTGGAACAAGTACACGGGAAAGAAGTTTCTTACAACAATCTCTTAGACATTGATGCTGCAGTAAATCTGATGCTAGAATTTCAAGGGGCTGACCCAACCTTTGCGATTCTAAAACACAACAATGCTTGTGGTTTTGCAACACGCAATAGCCTAGTAGAAGCTTACGAAGCCGCATTGGCGGGCGATCCTGTTTCTGCTTTTGGTGGAGTATTGATTGCCAATAACGCTATTGATTTGGCTACCGCTGAAAAAATAAATGACCTTTTTTGCGAAGTAGTTATTGCACCAAGCTACACTGCCGAAGCGCTTGAACTTTTAAAAAGTAAAAAGAACCGGGTTATATTAATTCAGAAGCAAACCACGCTAGATGCGCAAACAGTACGCACATGCCTCAACGGGTATTTGGTACAAGAGCGCGATAACATTAGCGATAGCGAAAGTCATCTTACAACCGTAACAAAACAAGCGCCGACTCAAGATCAAATAGGCGATCTTTTATTTGCTTCTGCCATTTGTAAGCATACAAAATCGAACACCATTGTTTTGGTGAAAGACAAGCAATTGTTGGCCTCAGGTACGGGTCAAACCTCACGTGTAGATGCATTACGCCAAGCCATTGTAAAAGCGAAAAGCTTTAATTTTGACTTAAAAGGGGCGGTAATGGCTAGTGATGCTTTCTTTCCGTTTCCTGACTGTGTAGAGATTGCTAGTGGTGAAGGCATCCAATCGGTAATACAACCCGGAGGTTCCATAAAAGATCAATTGTCTATAGATTTTTGTGATGCAAACAATATCTCTATGGTATTCACTGGAATTCGTCATTTTAAGCATTAATTTTCTTACATTTGAGAATACGCTAAAGTTGTATTAAATGGGATTTTTTGATTTTCTAACTGAAGAGATTGCTATTGATCTTGGAACGGCTAATACGCTGATCATTCACCGAGACAAAGTAGTGGTTGACAGCCCCTCCATTGTTGCCATAGACCGGAATACCAATAAAGTAATTGCCATAGGGCAAGAGGCCAGTATGATGCAGGGGAAAACCCATGAAAATATTCGTACGATTCGGCCATTAAAAGACGGTGTAATTGCTGACTTTAACGCCTCTGAACAAATGATCAGTAAACTGATCAAAAGTGTGCCTACCCTTAAAAAGAAATTGGTAACCCCATCTTTACGGATGGTAATTTGTATCCCTTCTGGGATTACAGAGGTAGAAATGCGTGCGGTAAGAGAATCGGCAGAACGCGTCAACGGAAAGGAAGTTTACCTCATTCACGAACCCATGGCAGCCGCCATCGGTATTGGTATAGACATCAAACAACCCAAAGGAAACATGATTGTTGACATTGGAGGTGGAACGACAGAAATTGCTGTGATTGCCTTGTCTGGGATTGTCTGTGACAAGTCGGTAAAAATTGCGGGAGACGTTTTTACCAATGACATTGTTTATTACATGCGCAGACAACACAACTTGTATATCGGAGAAAGAACGGCTGAGAAGATAAAAATCAATATCGGAGCTGCGCTTGAAGATTTGGAAAACGCGCCTGAAGAAATGTCTGTTCAAGGGAGAGACCTTCTCACAGGAAAACCCAAGCAAGCTATGGTGTCGCATAGAGAGGTAGCAAGAGCGCTAGACAAATCTATCTTGAGAATTGAAGACGCCATTATGGAAGCCCTTTCACAGACACCGCCAGAGTTGGCTGCGGATATTTACAATACGGGAATATATCTCGCTGGAGGAGGATCGATGCTTAGAGGTTTAGATAAACGCATTTCACTAAAAACAGACCTCCCCGTGTACATAGCCGAAGATCCCCTTCAAGCTGTGGTAAGAGGAACGGGAATTGCGCTAAAAAACATCGAGAGATACAAAACGATCTTGCTCAAATAAATGAGTCATGCAATGGATTCTAACGGCCCTATTACGCAATAAAAATTTTATTTTATACCTATTTCTACTCTCCATAGGTCTGCTGTTTTCGAGTTATAGAAGCAGCTACCACAACACGGTCCTAAACCAATTTACACTCGGGGTTTCAGGAACTTTAAATGCACCCGTACATTCTGCCCGTTCGTATTTTCTTTTACAAGAAAACAACAGAAAATTGATGGTACAGAACCTACAACTAAAAGAGGAACTTATTCGTTATCAAGCGACAAAAAAAATAGATTCTTCTCCAAAAAAGGATACGCTGAGTACTTCCCTTAAATATCGTTTGACGCCAGCAAAAATCATTAAAAACAGCTACAACAATATCCGCAATATCTTATTGATTGATAAGGGGAAAATGGACAGCCTTACTGCAGATATGGGCGTGGTCAATGCCAACGGAATTATTGGTATTATCAATCAAGTTTCTACACACTATGCTTCGGTAGTTTCTATTCTTCATGTTGACCTTAAGGTAAATGCCAAGTTTAAAAATTCCGGTGTGTTTGGTTCTCTGGGGTGGAACGGAAACGATCCCAACCGTATGCAATTGACCGATATTTCTGTGATCAACCCTGTACAGGTTGGTGATACTATTGTAACTGGTGGTATGTCTGCCTATTTTCCAGAAGAACTCCCTATTGGGAGAGTAATTAAAAAAGAAAAAACAGAAGATGGGGGATATTATGCCCTTGAGGTAGAATTGTTTAATAATATGACCGACCTACAAGAAATTTATGTTATTGAAAACACCCACCGTGAAGAACTATTAACCTTAGAACAAAACAGTAAATGATTCCGAATCTTCGCCTTCTTATTGGACGCTTTATCGTTTTGCTATTGGCACAGGTATTGGTGTTCAATCACATCGAACTGTTTGGTTACTGCAACCCTGCTTTTTATTTACTTTTCGTTTTGGTGTACCGCTTTAACCAAGATCAATTTACTTTAATTCTATTGAGTTTTAGTTTGGGTATAGGCGTAGATTTATTGAGTCAAGGAGCCGGATCGCATACCCTTGCTACCGTTAGTATTGCTTACCTCCGACCTCTGATCGCTCGCTTTTCTTTTGGTATAAATGACGACCAACCTTATGCCATGTATTACGGAACACGTCTCTATAACCGTCTGTTGTATTTGGGGCTTATGATCTTTATGCACCAACTCTTGTTTTACTGGGTGGAGTATTTCAGTTTTGCGCATCTTGTTGCTATTTTCCGAAACACCCTAATCGGAAGTTTGTTTACCTTCCTCCTTTTGCTCACTACCCTAAACTTAATCCGTAAAGAGGCATGAGGGTATTTCTATTACGAGGCATTACAGTACTGGTTACCGTTTTATTTTTATACAAACTCTTGGATTTACAAGTTCGCAATACCTCATACCAAACCCTTTCCGAAAACAATGCAGTATTGCAAATAGAAGAATATCCTGAACGGGGGTTTATTTATGACCGTAATGGAAAACTTTTGGTGGCCAATCAACCTGCATACGACATCATGATCATTCCTGAGAATGTCCTCCCTTTTGATACGCTTAGTTTTTGCGAATTGACAGGAATCAAAAAAAATCAATTGATTTCCAACCTAAAAAAAGCCAGAAGATACTCCAAACGTTTGCCCTCTGTTGTGGTCAATCAAATTTCAAAAGAAACCTATGCCCGCTTGCAGGAACAAATGTGGAAATTCGAGGGATTTTTTATTCAAAAAAAATCTTTACGGGATTATAGAATTAACTACGCTGCCAATGTATTGGGCTATGTCAGTGAAGTAAATAGGTACGATCTAAAAAAAGACGACTACTATGGTTTGGGAGAGCTTATTGGAAGACAAGGAATAGAAAAGTCTTATGAAAAACAATTGCGGGGGGTGAAAGGAAAACGCTTTTTACAAAAAGACCGATTCAACCGTATCATTGGCAGTTATAAAGACAAAAGCTTTGATGTGGCTTCGGTTCCCTCAAAAAACATTCATTTAACCCTAGATGCTGATTTACAAGCCTATGGAGAAGCATTGATGCAAAATAAACGTGGTGGCATCGTAGCGATAGAACCTGCCAGTGGCGAAGTACTTGCTTTGGTGAATGCCCCTTCATACGACCCCAATATTTTGGTGGGGAGGCAACGCTCTAAAAATTATAGAAAATTGGCCAACGACACCTTAGCCAAGCCTCTTTTTGATCGTGGTCTTCTGGCACAGTACCCCCCAGGATCTCCGTTTAAGACCCTCAATGCGCTTATTGCCCTTCAAGAAGGGGTAATTACGCCAAAAGAAAAAATACGATGCAATAAAGGACATTATTATGCCCGAGGAGCGTTTATGGAATGTCATTGCAGAAGAGGAGTGAAAAACAATATGCTTCGGGGAATATACCAATCGTGTAATACCTACTTTGCTAACGCTTACCGAAGAATCATTGAAAAATACGACACCCCTGCGCTTGGGGTCGATATTTGGAAGGAGCATTTAAAAAGCTTCGGACTAGGAAATTATCTGGGCTATGACCTTTCTATTGGACGTCCAGGGTTGGTCCCAGGAGGCAATTATTACAACAGAGCCTATAATGAAGGTGGCTGGAAAGCCCCTACGATTATTTCCAATGCCATTGGACAGGGCGAAATTTTGACCACGCCCATACAGTTGGCCAACTTTACAGCAGCCATTGCCAATAGAGGATTTTACTACACTCCACATTTTGTAAAAGAAGTAGAAAACGACAGCCTGCAAACCACCTATACCAAAAAACTAACCAGTATAGATCCTGAACATTTCGAAATAGTCATAGAAGGCATGCATCAAGTGGTTGAACGCGGAACAGCGCGTATTGCAAAAATTAAAGGCATTGAAGTTTGCGGAAAAACGGGGACGGCCGAAAATTTCACGAAAATTGACGGCAAACGTGTACAGCTCACAGACCATTCGATCTTTGTTGCTTTTGCGCCTAAAGAAGATCCTAAAATTGCCTTGGCGGTTTTTATCGAAAATGGCTATTGGGGAAGTCGCTGGGCGGCACCCATCGCAAGTTTGATGATCGAAAAATATTTGACCAATACAACCAAGCGCACTTGGCTCGAAAAACGTATGTTTGAAGGGGACCTAAGCGAAGAGTACAACAAACCCTTGTCGGGCAAACCCTTTAAAATAAATGAATAGAAGTCTGTACAGAATGGATTGGCTTACGCTTTTGATCTACCTCCTTTTGGTAGGCTTTGGGCTGGTTAATATTTATTCGGCTACGTTTAAAGGAGAAGCAACGAGCCTTTTTAATATTAGTGAACCCATAGGGAAGCAAATGCTCTTCTTTATTTTAAGCCTTATTAGTGGGACAGTTCTATTATTTACCCAACCTAAGTTTTTTGAACGCTTTTCTAGTCTTTTGTATGCCCTCACCATTCTCTTGCTTTTAGGACTTTTTGTATTTGGCTCCGAACGTTCAGGCGCACGTTCTTGGTATGGCTTTGGCGGCATTAGCCTACAACCCTCAGAGTTTGCAAAAATTGCGGTGGCCTTGGCCGTAGCAAAACTATTGACCGAAATTCAAATCAATATCAAAACTTTTCGATCACAACTGCAGATCTTTTTTGTCATTGGTTTACCCATGGTTTTGATTTTGCTTCAGCCCGATGCTGGCTCTGCGCTTATTTTTGTCGCTTTCCTTTTTGTGCTACTCAGAGAGGGGTTGAGCTTTATTTATTTTAATGTATTTAGCGGACTGATTTTATTTTTTATACTCACACTCATTACACCACTCCCCTTTGTTTATATCAGTATTTTTACAGCGATCATTATCCTTTATTTCTTCTCCAAAAAACTAAACAAAAAAGCTTCCTTTTGGCCTTATTTGCTTTCTATTGTCTTGAGTTGTGGCTATGTATATTCTGTAGATTATATTTTTTATGAGGTGTTTGAACAGCGCCATAGAGATCGTTTTAATATTGTTTTAGGAAAGGAAGTTGACACCCAAGGCATAGGTTACAACCTAAATCAATCGAAAATTGCTATTGGTTCGGGCGGATGGAATGGAAAAGGATTTTTGCAGGGAACACAGACCAAGGGAGGTTTCGTCCCAGAGCAGCATACCGATTATATCTTTAGTACGGTAGGCGAAGAATGGGGTTTTGTTGGAAGTGCCGCGCTTGTCTTGGTGTTCTGTATTTTAATTCTACGCATCCTAGCCAGAGCAGAAATACAGAAAAATAAATTTTCAAGGGTTTACGCATACGGTGTCGCCAGTATTTTATTCTTACACTTCTTTATCAATATTGGTATGTCTATCGGGATTGTCCCAACCATTGGAATTCCGCTTCCATTTATCAGCAAAGGAGGATCTAGTCTTTTGGCCTTTAGTTGTATGATCGCTATTTATCTCAATCTAGATGCCAATCGATTGAACGAGACTACATATTAACATCCAAAGCGTCTCTAAGGGCATTGCCGAGGACCATAAAGGCCAAAACCAAACTCATAATAGCAAAACCAGGAATGAGAGCCAAATAAGCCTTTCCCAATAGAATAAAACGGAAGTGGTCCTTAATCATGCCTCCCCAGCTCGGGGTGGGAGGTTGCGCACCAATCCCTAAAAAGCTTAAGCCACTTTCAATCAAAATAGCACTGGCAAAATTGGCCGCAGACAAGACAATCAGGGCTGGAACAACACGGGGCAATATGTGCTTTATCAAAATTCTCAATGAGGAAAAGCCCAAAACACGGGCGGCATGAATGTGACTTTTTTCTTTCAGGGAAAGAACCTGACCCCTAACCATACGGGCTACATCTACCCACATCGTAAAGCCAACAGCCACAAAAACCTGCCAATATCCTTTCCCCAAGGCTAAAGTCAATCCTATAATTACAAGCAAAGAAGGAATGGACCATATAATATTGATCAGCCCATAAATAATACGGTCTAAAATTCCTCCATAAAAACCAGCGATAGCCCCTAGAAAAACCCCAATCAGCAAAGCAATAAATACAGCAATAAAGCCAATAGACAACGAAATACGCGATCCCATTATGATTCTGCTCAGTACATCTCGGCCGTATTTATCTGTGCCTAGCCAAAATTTCTTTTTAAGAATATAGTGTGTAGCTACCTCATCAAAGGTAGTTCCCTCAGGGTAAAGTTGTAACGGGATGGGCTTAAAATAATCCCCTTGCATTCCATAGGGTTGATATTCTAATACCTGCGCATTCCATCGTGTTCTGCTCAGCGGTATTTCGTCAATCATGTTATAGTCTTGATCAAAAACTTGCAGCACCTCTACCGTAAAACCCGGAGGTTTTGAGTGTATTGCCAAATGCATTTGATTGCTGTTTTCAGAGGTGTCTGTAACAAAGCTTTCGGCAAAAAGAGCAAGAATACATAGAAATACAATGTACCCCACAGCCAAAAGGCTAAGTATATTTTGGCGTAGAAATAAAAAAACAGATTTTACTTGCAACAATTACTGTTTTACTTGGGCTACTTTTTTTCGATGAATTGCATTGGGGAGGTACATATCTTCTAGAATTTCAACGGCTTCGTTTACATAGAGATCCTTTCCTAGACTTTCTTCCCAACGTTTACGCTTCTCTTGAAACTCCTCATCCTCTCCCATTTGCTTAAGATCAAGTGAAGAAGGTGCAAATTCTAGTGATGACTGATAGTCTGAAAGTACATTGAACTTTTTGGTTTGTGCTTCAGTCATTTCTATATCATCGACAAAATTCTCATAATTCAAAGAATATTCATAATCGTTTTGTTGGGCTTTTATCCAGGCGGCCTGTTCATTTATAAGTTGAATAAAAGAACTTTCAGCCATTCGCTTTTTGCTGCGTTCTTCGATATAATCATAGTTTACTGGGCTTGTCCAGGGGGTGAAATTTACAGAAGAGATTTGATCCCATGACAAGGGATTATCTTGGTCTTTTTCTCCGGTTTCAATCAG
>WTJB01000116.1 GCA_011526335.1 Candidatus Arcticimaribacter sp. | reverse complement strand
CGGCTATAAGTTCTAGGGCTTCGTCTTCATCAGTATTGTGCCAGACAACATCCGTCACCAAGCCCAAACGTCCTTGCCAAGCGGGATCAAAACTTCCGTTACCGTTGTTGCGGATCAAAAAGCTATAAGGACTTAGACCATAGCCTCCGGGGATAGAACGTGCCCCGACAAAAATATCAGGAAAACCATCTGCATTATAATCGTGAATGGCTACACTACTGCCGTTGGTTTGGGGCAAAAAGACTTTCATGCGCGAAAAAGTTCCAGATCCATCATTGAGATAGATTCTGTCCATCATGTATTCTTCTTGCTCCTTAAAGTCATTCCCTCCACTGACAACATAGAGGTCGAGATCTCCGTCTTGATCAATATCCGCGGCAGCAACATCTACATCTTCGTATTTCTGGTCGACCAGAAAATCTTTGTTTTCTTTTAAATTATAGCCTCCATTTCCGTTGGATAGGTAAAGGCGGGAAGGTTGATATCTCCCCCCACCAACAAATAAATCTTTTTGTTGGTCTCCATTAAAATCTTCCACCAAAAATGCAGGGCCTTCTGCCGAGAGTTTTTCGGGTATCAACTGCTCACGCTCATAGTCTAAATAAATGTTTTCTTCATGCTTAAAGGGCAAAACACTAAGACGATAAGAAGCAGGCGTTGCGGTTTGCTGAAAAGGCTTGTTTGCGGTTTCTTTTTCAACCAATAGCTGGGCATCAAAAGGGCCTTTCAAGGTTTGTGTTGTATTGTCTGGCCATCTGATTTGAAGAGAATCGGCTTCTTTTTCGCCTAAACCAAAATGAATGCGTTTGGTAGAACTAGATTGAAAACCCCGAACGGCAACGGCTTCTTTTAGCTGTACGTCATCACCTTGGTAAAGGCGCAATTGTGCCCCCGTGGCTACAGCTGCTTTAAGCTGTACCGAAAGCGATTGCAGGCTGTCTTGGGACGTGTTCTCTAAAATAGAGGCTGGGGCGTTGAGGTTGTTTAGAATGAGGTCGAGATCGCCATCGTTATCCAAATCGCTATAAGCAGACCCATTTGTAAATGAAGGCTTGCTCACTTTTGCCTCGGCAAGCTTACTGAATTGTAATTCGCCATTGTTTTTAAACAACAGATTGGGGATTTCCAAAGTCGGCATTTGATCAATCAATTCTTGTTTCATCTCATTTTGCTTTGTCCGCACAAAATTGCTGTAATTGCTATCGCTCAAGTAATTGATATAATCTAAATCGTTGGGGCGTTTTACGATCCCATTCGACACAAACAGGTCGTTCTTCCCGTCATTGTCATAATCTTGAATCAAAACCGACCAACTCCAATCTGTGGCATGGGTTTGCGAAAATAAGGCTACATCCGCATAATCGCCATAGGGCTTTTTTAAGAAAAGATGGTTCCGAGAATACTGGGGTTCAAAACCAAAATCGGCTTTCATTTTGGTAACCTTATTGGAGTCTTCCCCACCTGACTTTAATGCAATGGCCGCATCATAGGGCATCATGTCGGTAACAAAAATATCCAACTTCGCATCATTGTTTAAGTCAGCAACATCTACGCCCATCGTAAAACGCGAACTGTGGGTAAGGTATTGGGTAAACGATTCGGTAAAGGTTCCGTCTTGATTGTTGATATAGATATAATCGTTTTCATGAAAATCATTTCCTACATAAATATCCATCCAGCCATCATTATTGATATCCGTTGTTGTAATGGCTAAACCATAGCCTAAAGGACTGTTGTAGATTCCGACTTCATCGGTAACATCTTCAAAACGATTTTCGCCTTCCACCAGTAGGTTTTTGTAAAAACGATCGCCAGAGATGGAGTCTTTTTCTTTTCTTTTTTTGGTAGAACCATAGCTACGGACAGAGTGAACGGCATGATTGAGTAAGTACATATCCAGATCACCGTCTTGATCATAGTCTAGAAAAGCCGCCTGGGTAGAGAACCCGCCAAAATCTACTCCGTACTCTTCTGAAACTTCGGTAAACGTTAGGTCGCCGTTGTTTAGATAAAGGGTGTTGGTGTGTTCCTTGTTTTGAAACAAGTCTTTTAAGGGCACATTGCTGACATAAATATCAAGATACCCATCATTGTTGATGTCTTCCATATTGACCCCTGTAGACCAGGTAGGCAATTGACTAAGCCCCGCTTCTAGGGTAATGTCTTTGAATTGCATATCGCCCAAATTCAAATAAAGCCGATCGGGCAATTGGTTGGCTGTAAAGTAAAGATCTTCTAGACCGTCATTGTTGATGTCTCCTACCGCTACGCCTCCCCCGTTATAGTAGTAGAGGTATTCTATGATGTTCAAATAGGGTTTATAGGTCAGTGTGTTGGCAAAGTCTATTCCGGTTGACGTTGCGTCGCGTTCCACAAAGGGAATGGTAGCCGTTATTTCCTCTTTCTGAACTTGACAGGAGATCAGCCCCAAAAAGCCTAATAAACAAATATAATATGGTTTCATTTTTTTAATATCTAAATGCTTTTAACGCATCGTTATTCCTTCCTACCCACAGGGTGTTCTCACTCACTTCAATTGATCTGATTTCCCCTTTTACATGAAATCCTTTCCCATTGGGTTGAAAGATAAATCCGTCGGCAGTGTTTTCAAGAAATAGACCGTAACTGGCATCGTAATTTCCTACCTCAGGTTTAGTTTTAAAAAGATTCCCTCCCATAAGGATATCCACATCGCCATCTCGGTCAAAATCCCCATGATTGATTGCATAGATGGGACTAAACTGTACTTCTTTGGGAAGATCAACCGCTTCAAATTCGAAGCCGCCTTTATTGACCAAAAGAAGGGTTTCCATCTGATTGACTTCAAGAACATAGGCTTCTTTTAGCGGTTTTGGATCCAATACTTTGGTGATGTCGGCATCTTTAAACGATTCAAAGTTTGGAAACTTCTTTTTCAAACTCTTCATCTGATCAATAAGATTGTGCCGTAGGGCAAAGGGGTATTCTTTTTTGTCTTCGCGTGTAAATACCATGACCCCCTCTCCCTTACCATTGTTGTCAAAGTCATTGAAGTACAATTTTATCGGATACTCCTTTGAGGCTTTAAATCGGCTATTGGTTCCGTGATTTCCGGCAATTAAATCCATCTTTCCGTCTTGATTTACATCGGCGAGATGCAAGGTGTTCCACCAACCTTTTTCTTGCGAAAGGGGATGGTCTTTTTGCTTGAAATTTCCTTGAACGTTTTCAAAGAACAACAAGCCCATAAACTCGCCTGTGACGAGTAAGTCCGGATCGTTGTCTTGGTCAAAATCATGAAAGACTGCCGCAGAAATCATTCCTATATTGATGAGTTCTGGAGCAAGATCATTTGTGGCATCTGTAAAATTCCCTTTGCCGTCATTCAACAAAAGAAAACCTGAGCCTGGAAGGCCATAGTTACCAATCTTAGAGCGTTCTCCGATAAACAAATCTTGATCGCCGTCTCCGTCAATATCAGCATGGGCAACCGCTTGGGAGTTTATCTTGGCTTCTGCATATGGAAGGGTTTGCAGACTTTGCACAAAGGTGCCATCGCCTTTGTTCAACAACACTCTATCGTACAGATTTGCAGACTGTGCAGCTACTTCTACACTTCCCGATAACATGATAATGTCCAAATCTTGGTCTTGATCTACATCAAAAACGGCGGAATTGGTATGCTCTGGATATTTCATTTTTTTGAACAATTCGGCATTTTGCTCATCTACGATCCATTGTTTTCCATCTTGCTTGACCAGTTGCGTTTCTTTTCCTTTGGCGCCAGGGAATAGGATTTCTTCTTGTCCATCCCCATCAAAATCAGCTAAGCTAATTTTGGGTCCCTGGGTGCTCAGCATATGATAGGTCAATCTTTCTCGATGAAAATCCACAAAGCTGTTTTCGCTATGGGCCTCTATGGCAATCGTTGTGATTTCTTCAAAAATATTGGCCGGCATATCTCCCGAAGCTTTTTCCGCTGGTGTGGCGGCATCTTTGACATCAAAGGTGTATAAAGTGTTGACGGCTACTTTTTCGCGTTGGGTCACTTTCCCAGAGGGCCATACTATGCTAAGATCCACAAGACTGTCTTTCCCCACCCCGATGGTAGATTTTACATCCATGCTGGATTGAAATCCACGCACGGGTTGCACTTCGTGCAATAGCTCTCCAATAGAAGTCGTAACCTTGATTTTTGCTCCAACCGCTTGTTGATTTTTTTCTGTCCCTTTGAGTTGAATTTGGAGGGAGTTATTCCCCGTTTTTTCCGCTGTGTTTTTAAAGACAAACAGGGGCATATTGACGTTGTTTACGATCAGGTCGAGATCCCCGTCATTGTCCAAGTCACCATAAGCCGAGCCATTGGAAAAACTCGGTAAATCTAAGCCCGAATTTTCAAAGGCAGAAAAGCCTAAATCCGCGCCATTTCTATAGGCTTGATTGGGAACCTTGTTGGAAGGAATAATATCAATCAAGCGTTTATAATCTACGGTATTGTTGGTAACGATGGATTTAATAACCTCTTCGCTACCTACATATTGTAAATAATCTTGGTCCGTAAGGTCTTGATAAATTCCGTTGGCGATAAAAAGATCTTTATACCCGTCATTGTCCATATCAAAAAACAAAGCTCCCCAGCTCCAATCGGAGGCTTCTACATTGGCCCAGCGCCCAATTTCACTAAAGGAATCATTCCCGTTATTGAGGTGCAACATATTCCGTGTAAACTGATGATGATAGCCGTTTTTGACATTATAACTGTACTTATTCCAATCTTCAAAAGTGGTAACAGACTTTAGTCTTTCGTAGTCAGAAGGAAGCATTTCTGTAACGAAAATATCGTTGTAGCCATCGTTGTTTAAATCGGCCATGTCTGCCCCCATAGAAGCGCCGCTTATCGAACGCATTTGTTCGGTTAAGGTTTCTTTAAACGTCCCGTCTTTTTGATTGATGTATAGGTAGTCGCGCTCAAAAAAGTCATTGGACACAAAAATATCTTCCCAGTCATCGTTGTTTACATCCCCTACACTTACTCCGAGTCCAAAGCCGATAACGCTACCATATATCCCCGCTTTTTCGCTTACATCGACAAAAACACCGTTTTGGTTTTCCATAAGCTTGTCTCCACCTAGGGCATCGCGTTTGGGGCGTTCATTTCTTCGTAAATCAAAACTCCCGATGGCTTGGTAAGAGTTATTTAAAAGATAGGCATCTAAATCCCCGTCCTTGTCATAGTCAAAGAAGGTTGCATGGGTAGAATAGCCTGGGTCTGCAAGGCCATAGTCTGCGGCCTTTTCGGTAAAGGTCAAATCGCCATTATTGATGAACAGTTCGCTTTGTTTATTGTCGCCCTTTACATCCCCAGAATTACACACATAAATATCCAACCAGCCATCGGCATTGATGTCCACCATGGTTACCCCGGTAGCCCAGGCTTTTTCGCCTGCTACACCTGCCGAAGCGGTTATGTCTTTAAAGGTAAAGTCACCTTGATTGATATAAAGTCGATTGGGCAACTGATTGGCCGTAAGATAAATATCCAAAAATCCATCGTTGTTTACATCCCCAAGAGCCACTCCGCCTCCGTTGTAATAATTTCTGTATTTGTACACATTGAAATCATTGGTGAAATTTAAGTCATTGGAAAAAGAGATCCCAATACTGGTATTGTCCAATAGCTCAAACAAGGTTTGTTTTTTCTCTTCTTCCTCACAGGAATTGAGCGCTACGGTAAGTAGACTAAAGATGAAAAAATGTTTGTAGAATCTTCTATTCATCGTATTTCGTATTAAGATCTTCTATGTAGGCTTGTACAAAACGGTTGTCAAAAACATAGACCGTTATCAATCTATTGCCGTCTATTTTTACAGAAACGGGATGTCCCTTGACTTCTTTTTCCAAATCAAAGAACGCGTTCCCGGGGTAAAGGGTCATCATCATCGTTTTGATTTCTTCTTTCAGCTTGTCGGGTTGAAGTTCTTCTACCCAAGGAGACCATGCCGTATAGTTGAAGCGAAAACGCATCCCTTTCATGATATCGGCATCGTCAAAAAGGCCAAAAAACAACATCTCTATTTTGCTTGAAGGTTGATAGACAGGAGAGACCGAATCTAGCACATGCCTTACGTATTGGTTGCTGGGACCTTGCGACAAAAGCTTTTCTTTATTCAACTCCCAACATTTTTTGTAAAAATCTTTTTTGGGTAAGCCCATGTCCATGCCAAACATAAGCGTTTTGTGCTCTACTCCAGAAGCCAATTCTTGTTTTACTACGGATTGATATTTGGAGCCGTTACAGGAAATAAAAAAAAGAAGACCTAGGCCAACAAATAGTGTTTTACAAGTCGTCATAAAACTGTACTTCATCATCATTTATAGCAAATATTAATCGTTTGGTTTGGTTTCGTTTTAAAGGAACAATATTTCGAATTTGTCCCTTAATGTTTAAGGAAGTTATGTGTCCAAGGCTAAGGCTATCTCCCTGTAAAATTATGGGTATATGCCAACCTCTTGAAGCATCGTAACGTCCAAATTGGGGTTTTACTAAATATTGATTTCCACCCAAATATAGGGACTTTTCCTTAGTTTTTTCGGACGCAACTACCCGGAGTGCATAAACAGGAGAATATTGTATTTCTTGGGGTAAATTATACTTTTCAAACCCCTCATCAGTGCCGAGTAAAAGTGTGGTTTCAAGGGTGTTTAATTGCAATTGAAGCGACTGCTCTACCAAAGTAGGGTCTAGAATCTGACTGATGTCCTTTTGGGCATAATCCGAATAATAGACCATTTTCTTTTTTAAACTCGGCAGCTGAGTGATCAATTCGTCTTTATCCACTATGGGATAATATTTCCCATTTCTTTCAATACACAAAATTTGTTCTTTGCTTCCATTTTGATCAAAGTCATTTAGATAGAGTTTCATCTTAGGCTCCAAGAAGGTATTTGTTCCGTGATTGCCAATGATCATATCCATTTTGCCATCCTCATTCAGGTCTTCTACCCAAAGGCTGTTCCACAATCCATGCGTGTTTTTTAGTCCGTATTTTTCCGTATGATTTTCAAATACCCCTTCACGATTAATCAAAATACTTATGGGCATCCATTCGCCTACCACAATCAAATCGGGCCAACCGTCAGCATTGATATCGGTAAATTTGGCATCTGTAATCAAGCCTAGTTTTTGAAAAACATCTTGTTTATCCTGCACAAAGGTTCCATTCCCTTTATTGATCATCATAAAGCCCTCTCCAGGGGCGCCATAGGCTTGTACATCATAGCGCTCACCGATAAAGATATCTTGCTTTCCATCTTTATTTACATCGGCAACAGCAATGGCTTTAGAGGAAAAATTACGATCGAATGTCCAAGGATTGGGGTGCTTACTAAAACTTCCCTCTCCATTATTGATATAAATGCGGTCGGTAAGGGAACTAGAATAAACGGAAAATGCCTTCCCGCCGCTGGCAACAATTAAATCTTGGTCACCGTCTTGATCCACATCTGACCATACGGCTTGGGTATCCTCTGCCGGGCGGTCCGCTTTAAACGGAGTATCGATGGCCGTATAATCTCCATCGGAAGTGCTTAAAAACAATTGTCCACTTTGGTTTTTGGCTCCGCCCATATAGACGTCATCATAGCCATCGTTATTCAGGTCGGTTACCGCTAGTGCTGGCCCTTCGTTATGACGCATTTGCGTCAATAAACGTTCTCTGTTGAATTCGATAAAATTATTTTCCTCGTGTTGAAACGAAAAGGAGGGCTGCTTGGATATTAGCGAATCCTTTTTGTTTTGAACAACATAAGCATGTGTTTTTTCCGGGGCAATTTCAATGACTTTATTGGTGGGAAGATCGCTATAGATGCTTTCTTTTCCATTCGGCCATTGGATAAGTACAGAGTCTACGGTTGAGGTATTCCCCACGCCAAAATGCAATCGATGAGGAACGGTAGATTGGAAGCCACGAGAAGGAAACAATTCTGCCACCATGCGATTCCCTTGATGGTAAACAAATGTTTTTGTCCCTATCGCTTTTGTGTTTTTTCCTTCATAGGAAAACTTTAGTTGAAGACTGCGGTGGGTAAGCGTATCGGTGGTGTTTTCGTAAACAAAGGCAGGCATATTGACGTTGTTTACCACCAAATCCAAGTCTCCATCATTATCCAAATCGCCATAGGCATTCCCATTGCTAAAGCTAGGTTGGTTTAACCCCCAAGCAGCAGTACTGTTCTCAAAATTAAAATCGCCTTTATTTTCGTAGGCAACATTTTCTACAGCTTGTGAGGGCATGATGTCGATCAGCTTTTTTATGACCTCCTCTTTTTGCTGCATGAGCATACGCACTTGTTGTTCATTGGCCATATAGGCCAAATAATCTCTATCCAAAAGGTCTTTGTTGATTCCGTTGGCAATAAAGATATCGCGGAGACCATCGTTGTTCATGTCAAACATTAGGGAAGCCCAGCTCCACTCTGTCGCGGCTACACCGCTCTTTCGTCCCACTTCAAAAAAACCCTTTCCTTCTATATTGCGTTGTAAAACATTTCGCGGAACTTGGTTGGCATAGCCTCTTTTTTGCATGAGGGTATATTTGTCCCAAGAATCATATTTGGCTTTGGTTTTTTTGCGTTCTAAGGTGGTGGGCAGCATTTCGGTGACCAAAAGATCGGGTTGAAGGTCATTGTCTAAATCGGCAGCGTCTGCTCCCATAGACCCCATAGATAAACTCCCAAAATAGTCATCTGAGGCCTCTGTAAAGCCTTTTCCGTTATTGTTTAAATAGAGATAATCTTTTTCAAAAAAGTCATTGGAAATAAACAGATCGGGCCATTGGTCGTTATTGAAATCACTTACGGTTATGCCGAGACCAAAGCCAATAGCACTATTGTACATGCCTACTTTTTCGGTAACATCGACAAAATATCCGTTCTGGTTTTCAAAAAATTTATTTCCATTGTTATTGGGATCGGTGGTATTTCTTTGGCCTTCGATTAAATCATAGCCCCCCACAGAACGGATGGAATTGTTCAAGACATAGCAATCTAAATCTCCGTCTTTGTCATAGTCCAAAAAAGCAGCGTGAACCGACAAGCCTTCTACAGCGAGGCCATAGGCTTTGGCCTGTTCCAAAAAGGTATTGTCTCCTTGGTTTATAAAGAGCTCATTATAACGTCTTTCTCCCCCGGGCTTTCCGGATTTGGCAACATACAGATCTAAGAATCCATCGCCGTTGATATCCACAAAAGTGGCCCCTGTAGACCATACACCCGTGCAGGCTACGCCAGCCGTTTCGGTAATGTCTTCAAATTGCCAATTTCCTCTGTTTAGAAAGAGTTTATTGTCTACGATATTGCCCGTAAAATAAATATCGATAAGACCATCGTTGTTGATGTCGCCCAAGGCTACACCCGCTCCGTTATAAAAATTACGGTAGGTGTACGGATTAAAGTCTTCGGTATAGGTTAATGTATTTTCAAAATGTATGCCTGTATCTTCTTTTTTAAGGTCAAATAAGGTTTCTTTCTCCAGGGAACACCCCACGAGAAATAGGCACAAAAGGAGAGAAAAATTCCGTAAAAACATAAGGCAAAAGATACGTAATATTTGGAGGATAAAAAAAGGGTCATTCCTTTCGAAATGACCCTTTTGAAGATAATAGGTTATCTTTTAGTATCCTGCATTCTGAGTTAATGAACCGTTACTAGCAGTAATGGCATCAAATGGAATTGGGAATACATTTTTGTGGTAATCTGTAGCTACCGAACCGTTGTCGTTATCTGTAGACTCTCCTGGCTTTTCCCACCAAGCGTCATCCCACTTACCGAAACGGATTTGGTCTGTTCTACGAGATGTTTCTTGGAACATTTCACGTCCTCTTTCATCAAAGAATGAATCCGCTGTCATAGAAGTGAAAGGAGAAACACCTGCACGGGTACGAATAACATTTACATCCGCTAAAGCGCCAGCGTCGTTCCAACCGTTTTGACGAGCTCTTGCTTCTGCACGAATAAGGTAGATATCCCCTAAACGGACGATTGGGAAGTCATTGCTCATGTCTGGACGACCAAACTGCTTAAAGCTAAATTTCCCTAAACGAGCCCCCGCTTCACGAAGTGAGTTAGGTTGTAATTCATTAATTGAAGGAGTATAGTTTAGTGGAGGATTTCCGTCATCAGAAGCATAATCCAATACAGCAGATCCACCGAAGTCTAACTGAGGACCAACGATAAAGTTATTCGCTTTACGTAAATCTCCGTCAGTATATGAATTATAAAAGTCTTCTACTGCTGCATATCCATTCCAAGGTTGATCTTGGAAGTTCCAAGTAAACTGAGAAGAATAGTGCAATGTCATCTGAGAGAAGTTCATCCCTCCAGCAGTTGCTTCATCATAGTTTACCGCAAAGATATGCTCAGGGTTTTGATCGTTGTTCGGTGCAAATACCGCAGCGTAACCTTCTAGATCATTTGGATCAGAAGCTACGGTTGGTCTTTTCCCTAAGTTAGGAACAGAACAACCTACACCACAGATAGAGTATACACCACTATCGATAATATGACTAGCAGCCATTTCTGCTTTGTCATACATGGCAGTACCCGTATACACTTCAGCATTTAGGTAAAGTTTTGCCAACATACCCATAGCTGCATAACGGTTGATTCTATAGGTGTTTCTATCCAATCCTAAATTTGAACTAGAAAGATCCATATTTGCCGTTACCTCAGTAATTCCCAAAGTAGCAAGTAATTCACTTTCTACGAAGTTAAATACTGCCGCTCTAGTAGATTGAGGTGCGTCTTGACCAGGCTGTGTTACTACTTTAACTCCACCCCACATGTCTAGCATTCTCCAGTAGAAGTAAGCACGTAGCGCTCTCATTTGAGCTGTTTGGTTGTTATCCAAACCTAAGTTTGCAATAGCATCGTTGATGGCACCGATAGCTCCGTATTGGCTACCCCAAGTACCTCCAACCATTGCATTGGTAGGGTTGAATGTGTGTTGGTGTAATTCGATCAATACACCTCCATCATACCAGTCACCCCCTTTAGCGGCGATAACCATTTCGTCAGAAGTAAGACCATTCAAACTAAAGTAGTTGAAGTGGTTGGCCGTACCTGACCATTGCAATTGAGAATATGCACCTGCTAGGGCATCTCCACCCCCGCTTCCGCTTCCAGCGGCTGCTGGAGCGTCCACTGACACTGCAGTGGTGATCTCTCCTACCAACTCTTCTTCAAGGTCTGTACAAGAGTACAAGGCCAAAGAAGCACTGGTAGCTAGTAACATAGTTTTAAACAAACTTTTCATAATTACTTTTTTTTAAATTAAAATTTAACATTAATACCCAATGTGAAAGATCGAGCAGCAAAGTAGCTGTTACGACGATCTAAACCAGGAGATAAAACATCAGCTCCATTTCCATTCTCTCCTATATCAATCAACGCTGGTTCTGGGTCTAATCCAGTGTAGCTAGTAAATACAAGTGGGTTTTGAGCGTTCAAGGAAACTTGGATAGAATCAAAGCTGTTTGAACCACTCATATCAAATGAACGTGAGATTGTCAAGTTGTCTAACTTGAAGAAATCTGCTTTTTCAACATATAAAGAACTAAAACGTGCAACACGAATGTCTGGATCAGCCAATTCGGTGTTTACAAAGTTGTAAGACGTCTGGGTAGATAGTCTTGGCTCATAGAATGCACGGAAGGTGTTTACCAAACTGTGTCCAAACGCTCCTCTAAAGAAAGCATTGATGGTGTAGTCCCCTACGGTAATTTGGTTGGTCCAACCCAATTCTAGATCAGGAATACCATTACCTAATACATCAAAGTCAACATCATCGTTAAGCGCGTTGTCTTGACCAACAACTAAACTTCCGTCTCCATTAACATCGGCAAATACAGGCGCATTATTTTGAACTCCGTCAAATACAGGTCCCCAGATTTGACCGATTTCTTCTCCTTGTTTTACACGGACAACCGCAGTTGCGTTTTGTCCAGGTGCACCAAGGTTTGCACGCATTTCGGCATCCAATACATACTCATCCAAAACAGTTTTGTACGAAGACAATACGATTCCAGTGTTGTAGTTTTCAGATACTTGATAGTTTAAGGCCAATTCGATCCCTTTGGTGTTCAATTTACCAGCGTTTTCGAAACGACGTCCTGTTGGGTATACGGCTACGTCAACCGTACGCTCAAGGATAAAGTCAGAGATATCACGTGTATAAAGATCTAAAGTAGCGTCTAGCTTTCCTTTTCTCCACTCGATACCGAAGTTGGTCTCTGCTTTTTCTTCCCATTTTAAGTCTGGGTTAGCGTCACGTGCTGGAGAAGAAGATCCTCCACCTTGACCACCGTCGTAAGTGAATGTTCTGATTTGTTGAGAAAGACCGTTAGCTCCAGGCAAAGCACCTGTTACACCATATCCAACACGAACTTTAAATTTATCCGCACCAGTGTTCAAGTATTTGTTTAAGTCAACACCTACACCCACTGCAGGGAAAAGACCCCATTGGTTGTCTCCACCAAACTTAGACGATCCTTCACGACGAAGCGAAGCATTGATGAAAATACCATCGTCGATCGTAACGTTTGCACGTCCAAAGAATGCGATGATTCTTTCGTCTGGGCTTTTGTTAGAGTTTGCAGAAATAAGACCTGCATTCAATAAATCCTGAGAATACTCAATCGCGTTGATGTAGTTCAAAGAATTATCTGGGAAATCTCCTAAAGAAAGGAAGTTGTCCTCAAAGTTTTGTTGTTGGAAAGAATATCCAGCCGTCAAAACCAATTTAGTGTTTCCAAATTCCGCGTCGTACTTTCCGTACAATTCAGCCAATTTGAAGCTGTATGTTTGGTCGTATAACTCAGCAGAACCTTTACGTAAAGGTGACGCTGCGTTCCCCCCTCTTAAGAGTGTAGTTGGGTTGTACAAACGGTTTGAATATTTAGAAATTTGGTTTGCAACGTTTAAGTTAAGATCCAAATTGTCAGAAACAGAATAGTTTAAATTAGCATTGTAGTTCAATTCTGTCT
>WTJB01000266.1 GCA_011526335.1 Candidatus Arcticimaribacter sp. | reverse complement strand
GCGTGGGGTCGCAGGTTCAAATCCTGTCATCCCGACAAAACCATCCATTTACGGATGGTTTTTTTTTGACTTTTTTTATACCTTGTACATTCAATTCTAGAAGATGAAAACAAGCCTATCCACCTTATTTTTTGTACTGTTTTTGACCCTGTCCAGCTGCAATGCGCAAGAGCATGGCCCAAAAATAGAAACCCCTAAAGAAAAACGTTACACCCACGAAATCGTCGCTGATAGCATTGCTATTCCTTGGGGCTTATCGTTTATAACCCCAGAAGATTTTTTGGTGACCGAAAAATCAGGAATCATGTATCGTGTAACACAAGGAAATAAAACAGAGGTGAATGGACTTCCGCCAGTTTATGTCCGTGGACAAGGTGGACTATTGGATGTTGCTATCGCTCCCGATTTTGAAACAACAAATACCGTTTATTTTACCACCAGTTCTCCACTCGGTGAAGAAAAAGGGGGACACACCGCTTTGTATGCCGCAGAATTGGAAGGAAATAATCTGTCCAATACTCGCCTACTCTACAAAGGAGATTACAATACCAAAAAAGGGCAACATTGGGGTTCACGTATCGCTTTCGATAATGCAGGACATCTTTATTTTTCTATAGGAGATAGGGGAAACAGAGAAGTAAACCCACAAGACATCACGCGGGATGGAGGGAAAATTTATCGCCTTAACTTAGATGGTTCTATCCCAGAGGACAACCCCTTTGTAAACCAAGCCGATAGCCGTAAAGCCATATACAGTTACGGGCATAGAAATCCGCAAGGAATGATTACCCATCCTGAAACTGGCCAAATATGGGTGCACGAGCACGGCCCCCGCGGAGGAGACGAAATCAATGTCATTGAACCCGGTAAGAACTATGGGTGGCCAGAAATCACCTACGGTATAAACTACAGCGGAACCCCCATCACAGACAAAACAGAAATGGACGGCATGCAACAACCTTTATACTACTGGGTGCCTTCTATAGCCCCCTCAGGAATGGCATTTTCTACCTCGGATGTCTACCCGGAATGGAAAGGAAATTTATTTGTAGGCTCACTTGCTTTTCAATACCTCGAGCGGCTGGTTATAAAAAATAATACCGTTGTTAAGCGTGAAAAAATATTGGATAGCCTTGGCCGTGTTCGCAATGTTGAAGAAGGTCCAGACGGCTACTTATATGCAGGAGTTGAAGGGGTAGGTATAGTAAAAATTCTTCCAAAAAAATAAGCCATGCGTTACCTTCTTCTTTGCTTTTCTTTATGCATCACGAGTCTGAGCATTGGATTATATCAGAACAAACCCAAAGCGCAAAGCATTGCCGATGGGGAAGAAATCTATGCTGACTTTTGTGCACAATGCCACCTCCCAAATGGTAAAGGAGTGGCAGGGAGTTTCCCCCCACTGGCGCAATCGGACTACCTCTTGAACAACCTAGAAGAAAGTATTCGAGGAGTAAAATACGGCATGAAAGGAGAAATTGTAGTCAATGGTAAAACCTATAACAACCAAATGATCTCTCAAGGTCTTGACAATGAAGAAATTGCAGATGTCATGAACTATATTCTCAATACTTGGGGAAATAGCAGTGAAAAAATAATTACAGAAAACGACGTAGAAAACATTAGACCCAACTAATGGTTAAAAAATACATTAACGCTTTTCAGAAACACAACAAAAAGTACAAGCTATCGTACTGGATCATTGGGGTGTTTTTTGTGATCTGGATGCTCTTTTTGGACACCAATTCTTGGTTATCGCACAGAAAATACAACCAAGACATCGATCAACTCAATGCGCAAAAAGAAAAGTTACTGGAAGCCATAGAAAAGGACCAAGCCTTTATTGAAAAGCTCAATCACCCCGATAGCCTAGAAAAATTTGGCCGTGAAGAATACGGCTTAAAAAAAGAAGAAGAAACTCTTTTTATCATCGAAGAGTAAAAATGGTAAAGTATTCTTAAAAGGAGAAAATACTATTCGACTTCGCTTTCAAATCCATCCAATAAGTTGTATTTTTAAAGCATTAAAATCCGTTTGATGGGGAAAATCATAGCCATTGCGAACCAAAAAGGAGGAGTAGGAAAAACCACGACAGCGGTTAACCTAGCTTCGGCCCTTGGCGTACTCGAAAAAAAAGTCTTACTCATAGACGCAGATCCACAAGCCAATGCTACTTCGGGCCTTGGAATAGAAGTATCGAATGACAAAAAAGGGACCTATGAACTTTTAGAACATACCGCAACGGTAGATGAAACCGTTCTGGCTACTCAGGTTCCCAATCTATCGCTGATCCCCTCGCATATCGATCTTGTCGCCATTGAAATTGAATTGGTCGATAAATCGGAACGTGAATTTATGCTCAAAAAAGCATTGAAAGAAGTTAAAGACGATTATGATTTTATCATCATAGACTGCGCCCCTTCTTTGGGATTGATTACCCTAAATGCCCTTTCTGCTGCAGATGCGGTTATCATCCCCATACAATGCGAATACTTTGCATTAGAAGGACTTGGGAAATTGCTAAATACCATCAAAAGCGTTCAGAAACTTCACAACCCCGAGTTAGACATTGAAGGCCTTTTATTGACCATGTACGATTCGCGTTTACGCTTATCCAACCAGGTGGTAGAAGAAGTAAAAAAACACTTCGGGAAAATGGTGTTTAAAAGCATCATTCAACGAAACATTCGACTGAGTGAAGCCCCTAGTTATGGGGAAAACATTATTCAATACGATGCGACCAGTAAGGGGGCACAAAATTATTTGAGTTTGGCCGAAGAAGTGTTGAAGAAAAACAAAATGAATTAAGCATGGCAAAATCCAACAAGAAACCAGCTTTGGGGAGAGGTCTTTCTGCATTGTTGCAAGATCCACAAAACGAAATCAATTCTGCCGATGATAAAAATGCAGACAAGGTAGTAGGAAACATCATAGAACTTTCGCTCGACCAAATAGAGGAAAATCCTTTTCAACCCCGTACTGCTTTTCATGAAGAAAACCTTAAAGAACTTGCCAGTTCGATTAAAGAACTTGGCGTTATTCAACCCATAACGGTTCGAAAAACAGGACAAAACGCCTACCAATTGGTTTCTGGAGAAAGGCGATTCAGAGCGTCAAAAATGATTGGGCTGCCAAACATTCCAGCCTATGTACGTCTTGCTAATGACCAAGAATCATTAGAAATGGCTTTGGTAGAAAACATTCAACGACAAGATTTAGACCCCATAGAAATTGGGCTTTCTTATCAACGATTGATCGATGAGATTCAACTGACGCAAGAACAACTCAGTGAACGCGTAGGGAAAAAAAGATCTACCATCGCCAACTATATGCGACTATTAAAACTAGACCCGATTGTACAAACAGGAATACGTGACGGATTTTTGAGCATGGGACACGGTAGAGCCTTGATTAATGTGGAAGAACGCGACCATCAATTGTTCCTTTATGAAAAAATAATCAAAGGAGATCTCAGCGTTCGGAAAACAGAAGCAC
>WTJB01000264.1 GCA_011526335.1 Candidatus Arcticimaribacter sp. | reverse complement strand
CTTCTTGTCTCGTTTGTATGCGTTTATGGGCCTGTATGATGGCATCCAATCCTCCAACACATTGCCTATCGATTGTAGTACCCACTATGGTATTGGGTAATCCCGCCCTAAGTACACTTAATCGCGCAATATTTCCTCCTCCTGCAAGGGCATTGGACAAGATCAGATCCTCAACCTTTTCTTTTGGAATCTTGGCTGCTGCTATCGTCTCTTGTATAAGCTTTCCTGCCAGTACATCTACAGCCACATTGCGAAGAGCCCCTCCCGAAGGCGCAACCGCAGATCTTTTGGCTGAAATGATAAAGGTTTTTCTATCCATTATACATCGGAATGTAAGGCATTGTAATCGGTTTTTCCATTTTCGAGCATCGGCCATTTCGGGCAGTAAATCCACGTTTTGGGTACGCCCTGATTTCCAAAGGTATTTTGCGCTTTTTTCTTAAGCTCCTTCCATGTGGAGGGCGCAATATCTTCCGAAATATAAAGCAGTAGCTCGTGTTCTTTCTTGGCATGGGGTCGGGCCATCAAGGCCAGCCGTTCTATGTTTAATTTTTCTTTAAACCATATTTCAAGCGAATCTAGATAGACCACATGCCCACTGATGGAGGCGGTTCTGCCTTTTCTTCCCCTAAAATACAAACGATTTTCTTTATCAATATAGCCGCTATCATGGACGGATATATAGCCGTTTCGCTCCTCGTGCGCTGTGGTATTCCCTATGTATTTAGTGAAGTTTTGACTTGATTTTACCCAGAGCGTGCCTTCTTTATTTGGGGGGACCAACGTATGCTGTTCATCTCTGCATTCTACGGCTACCTCTGGGCAGATTACCCCCACACTATCGGTGGTGTCTTCTGGAGATTTTAGGCTGATAAAACTCGTTTCGGAGGTTCCAAAAAAGGAATAAATTTTAGCATCGGGAAAAACCTGTTGCAATTCTGTACGTTGTGCATTGCTAAAAAAGGCACCCCCTACAAAAATGGTAGTGATGCGCTTTTCGGGAACAATTTTTTGCTCTTTTAGCGCCTGAATATAAAAGGAACAATGCACGGGGGTTAACCACAGCAAATAGGAGGTATTTTCTTCTAAAACATCAAAAAAACGCAATTTTTCGGAAGAAAATACCAAGGGGGAAACTCCTCTTTGTAGGGATTCCATCGCACCAAATAACGAAAGGGAATAGGGGAGGCTGCCCAAAACAATTCCTTTTAATTTTTTTTTGGGGGAAATATAGCGTCCCACAAGGGCAAAACTTGTGGCCCAGCTTTTGTATGTCCTCAAGATTCCTTTGTGCTGATCTAAGGTCCCGCTAGAAAAACACAAGATGGAAGGGGCGCTCAGGTTTATCGCATAGGAATATACTCCAGAAATAGGGGTTACTTCGAGATTGTATTCGAGCTGTTCTTTTATTTTTGGCCCCATTGCTCCAATGCTGTAATTCGCTTGAAGTAGGGGGAGGGCATGGGTTAAAAATAAAGAGGTCGCCCGCTCTTCAAAGAGTAGTATTTGCGATTTTGGATCCGGAAACCTATGTTGAATTTGGGATAGCACGCGCTTTGAATTAACCGCCTACACGTTTTACCTTATGGCCCATCTCTTGCAGGAGGGCCATTACTTTATCGCGATAATTCCCTTGAATGATGATTTCACCGTTCTTAATGGTACCGCCTACGCCCACCGCATTCTTAAGTTCTTTTGCAAGGGCTTTGATTTCTTGGGTGTCGCCTTCAAAGCCTTTGATTAGGGTGACGGTTTTTCCGGCACGTCCCTTATTGCTAAAGTGTGCTTCAAGTTGTTGTGGAACAAACTGATCTTCTGGTGCAATGTAGTTTTCAGGGTCGGGTGCAAGATTTTCAAACTGAATCTTGGCGAGGTCTTCTAAACTGGATAATTTCTTGGACATAACAACATTAATGGTACTAAAATACTATTTTAGTAGTCCAATCTCGAATGCGATGCGAATTCTTTTCCTTTGTTTTACTTTCTTAAGCGTTTCCCTTATGGCACAAGACAAACTCCCCTTTTACGAAATTCCCCCAGAACCAGAAACAACTTCTTCTGGGAATGTTTTAGCACGCATGACCCAAGGTTTGGGCTATCGCTACTACTGGGCGACAAAAGACCTACGGGAAGAAGACTTAGACTACCGTCCGAGCAATGCAGCAGCATCTGCCTATGAAACCCTAGAACACCTTTATGGCTTGTCGGATATGATTCGAAATACAGCACTATCCCAACCCTCCAAACGCCCGGTGGAAACGCTTCCCGAGGGCTATGAAAACCTTCGTAAAGCTACACTATTGCTGTTGGAGGAAGCCAGTCAAGCTTTTTTAAACCAAACCCCCGCGGAAATAGAACGCCTGCAGCTAATTATTGCAAGAGGGGAGAAGAACTATACTTTCCCTATATGGAATCTTATCAACGGACCTTTGTCTGATGCGCTCTATCATACCGGGCAAGTAGTCAGTTTTCGCAGAACAACAGGGAACCCTATTCACCCTGGGGTTAATGTATTTATGGGGAAAACAAAAGAATAAATGAAGATAACAAATGCCCACCAGCGACGCTACGACAAAACCCTAGCGTTTATGGCAAAACATCTGGACGAGGGGAGTAGTCTGCTCGATTTAGGGACAGAAAACCCGTTTACGCCCTTTTTAAAACATAGCGGGTATATTGTTCAAAACACCCAAGGGGAAAATTTAGATGACGATTTTATGCCCTATGCCAAAAAAGAAGTCGATTGTGTAACCGCCTTTGAAATCTTTGAACATATGTTAGCCCCTTATAACCTTTTAAAAAATCTTGAAAGCAAGAAGCTCATTGCCTCTGTCCCACTAAAGCTATGGTTTTCAGAAGCCTATTGGAATGAAAAAGACGATTGGGACAAGCATTATCACGAATTTGAAGCCAAGCAATTTGACTTTTTACTGGAAAAAAGTGGGTGGACCATCAAGGCAAGTGAACAGTGGATCTCCAAACCTGCCCATCCTTTTGGGATACGGCCGCTCTTGCGTTATTTTACCCCTAGATACTATATTGTGTATTGCGAGCGGGATTAATTGTCACGCTCTTCAAAATTTTCCTTTTTTTTATCCTCAATACGCTGTACGATAAAATAGATCAGGAATACGAGAAGGATAGCTCCTATAATCATGCGGGTTATTTTACGGTTACTGCAGTGCCATACGCCAGTATTTCTGAGCAGCCTTGCATGACCATAGAAGTGGTGATACGCACATTGACGATAGCATTGGCGCCCATGCGTAGCGCATCGTCTTGCATACGTTGAAGGGCTTGTTCGCGGGAATCTGCTTGAAGCTTGGTGTATTCCGAGATTTCACCGCCGACAATATTCTTTAGACCTGCAAAGATATCGCTGCCAAAATTTCGGGCACGAACGGTGCTTCCACTGGCGATACCGTGAACTTCTGTAATGGCTTTGTTGGGAACGGAGGGGGTGTTGACTATTATCATATTAATTGGGAAATAAAGAGG
>WTJB01000261.1 GCA_011526335.1 Candidatus Arcticimaribacter sp. | reverse complement strand
AAATCGTAAAGACCCCAACGATGAATACAATTAGAATTTTTTTCATAAGTAGGTAGGATTTAGGATTTGGTTTCTAACTGATGCAAAATCGCTTGTAAAAGGTGATTTTGTTGTCTCAGGAGTTCGAGCATTTCTCTGTCTGTTACTTTCTGCTCTGTGGTGCGTGTTTTGTTATAATATTTCATAAAAAATCAAGTTTTTGAAACAAGACTTAATATGGATCACATAAATCTTGTCTCAATGATAAAACTTATGTAACGATTTTTCCGGATGCGTTCTCTCCACCCGCGACTCTATTATTGATCCCAGTCCACACGGGATACTTAAATATACAATTTTTGCGCGTATTAAAGAAGCTTCCTGTTTATTTTTTTATAGCTTTAGAAATAAACTATAATTTCCTTTATAATGAAAGTCAATGCTTTAAACAAAATTCGAGGACTCTTTTCCATCCTTTTTTTCTTTTCCATTTCCGTAAATTTTGGTCAGTTTACCCAAGAGAAAATTCATTTTGAAAGCGCCAATCCTTTTGCCTTAAGTGATATTATCGGAAACTTAGAAGCCCAAGAATCGCAAAATGTCTATGGGGTTTTGACGCTTCCTACAGACGCTTTAGACCAAGAAAAAAAATATCCTTTGGTTATTGGTGTGGCCGGCAGCATGGGTTGGCGAGCTCATCATTTGGCGTATATGGAAATGTACCAGAAGATGGGTTTTGCTACTTTCGAACTGAATAGTTTTAAAAGTAGGGGGGTTACTTCTACCGTAGGTTCTCAAGTAGAGGTTACCATAGCTACTGTAATTTTGGATGCCTACAAAGCCTTGGAAACTTTGTCAGCACACCCGAATATAGATCAAGATAAGGTAGCGATTACCGGCTGGAGTTTAGGCGGAGGCGTGGCTTTGTTTTCTGCATGGCTGCCCGTAAAAAATGCCATTACGCAGCAACATTCTTTTGCAGCCCATTTGGCGTTTTATCCACCTTGTTTTATACAACCTGAAAATATCTCTTTTTCACAAGCCCCCATCCAAATTTTGATAGGCGGGGCAGACAATTGGACCCCTGCAAAGCCCTGCGAAAATTTGGTGAATATTTTAGAAGATTCTTCGAATGTAGAAATTACCGTCTATCCAGATGCACATCACGGTTTTGATAGTGAAGCTCCTGTTGTTCAAAATGAAAAAGGATACAGTTTTAAAGACTGTCAATTTACACTAACCCAAGAAGGGGAGGTATTGATGAACTATCTACAGCTTCCGATGTCCAATTCATGGTTACAGAAACTGGGCTTCTTATTTTGTGTAGAACGGGGGGTGACAATCGGGGGAAATCCTGAGGCGCGAAAAAAGTCTTTCCCCTTTGCGGCAGCTTTTATGGAAAAACATTTGATGGCTGGAGAAGAGTAGTGTCTATGATTAAATATTTAAGCGCAGGTACTTTGACAAAGAACCATTTTTTTACCTTGTATTTATGAAAGGGATATTTACTTTATTATTTTTTCATCTTATGATTTCACTACAGGCACAACATTGGGCGCAACTGGAGTATTATAAAACATCCAATGCTGCTCTTACCGCGGTCGAGTGTGTATTTATGGGAGATAGTATTACCGAAGGATGGCCAGCTTTTGTTCCAAATTTCTTTGCGGGGAACAAGCGTATTGGTAGAGGAATTGGCGGGCAGACGACACCGCAAATGCTCTTACGCTTTCGTCAGGATGTCCTTGCGCTATCTCCTAAAAGGGTGGTCTTGCTTGCCGGAATTAACGATATAGCAGAAAATACGGGGCCGATAACATTAGATCAAATTATGGATAATATTAAATCCATGACCACGCTAGCCAAGGCAAACGGTATAGAAATGATTTTGTGTAGTGTACTCCCCGCCAATCATTTTCCTTGGCGTCCCGAGATTGATCCAACAAAAAAGGTCATTCAGCTAAATGCCATGATCAAACAATATGCTGCGGAGCTAAACTTGCGTTATGTAGACTATTACACAGCAATGGTAGACGAAAAGGGAGGGCTTCAAAAGCAATTGGGTTACGACCCCGTTCATCCCAATGAGGAAGGGTATAAAGTCATGGAAAGGGTCTATCTAGAAACCCTAAACCAGGAATGATCTCTAGCTTTAAACACTATAGAGCACAGCTTTTTTATTTATGATCAAAAAAGCTGTGCTATAGCAGGATTACTGTTTTGTAAAAGTAAAATAGTCGATATCCCCAAAAGGAGATTCTTCTCCTTCTTCTGCTTCAATGGGAAGTCTAAATTCAGTAAAAGAGGCATTAAACGTTAGGGTAGCTTCCTCTGGAGTTTCTCCTGTGTCGCCAATACTATATACTTGCGTTGTTTGAGAAAAATCAGCATTTTGATTTGTATTGGCCCAAGTTCCGCTAAAGGTTTCATTGGCGCCACCTTCAAAAAGGCTAGCCGATAAGGCATCAATTTCTTCTTGTGTAAGTCCCCCTCCGCTGATCGATAGCTGCGTAGAACCATTCATGCTTCCGTTTTCAAGAAAGTTGTATTGAATGTTTAGGTTGTAATCAAAAGTTATGGTTGCTCCTTCGTCTGCAGGAATGGTAAGCGGGAAACTTTCTTGAGCGCGCCAGCTTCCGATTATGGGATCGGATGAGGTTTCGTTTCCGTCTGCATTATCCTCTCCAGCGCATGAGATAAAGGCTAATCCGAGAAGTAAAAAAAGATATTTTTTCATTTTCATATAGTTAATTGTTGACACAAAAGTAAGACTTTGTCTTTGTTCAATACATAAAAGAGAAACAGAAAATATAGTCACTTTTACATCCAATCAGATGCAAAGAACTACAGTAAGGGAGGTGTATCGATGCTAAAAAAGTGTTTTTTTAGCAATCGTAAAAAGAAAGTTTTATTCAAAAGAATAAAAATCGAAATAACTCATTCCACCATTTCATAATTAGTGCGTTTGTCTAATTTAAACGATAAAATATTCGTTTTAGTATAGTAAAAGCAGCTGCTACCAGAAGGTTTAGAGCAAAGATATAGTGCAGCAATTAATATATGCCCGAAAAGGAGAAAGTAAGGATACCCTTAACTTGAGGTAGATTTAACAATAAAATTTAGAGCAATATCTCTAAATTAAAAAGTGCATTAGACACTACAGCTCATATCTGCGCCACAGCATTGAGGAGATTTTATCTTCCCCTCACATTCTGGACAGCTTGAGATTTGTACCTGGGTTCCGTCATCTAAAGTTAAAACCCCATCTTCAAGGGGGAGATCGCATTTTGCACAGCTTGCATTAACCGCCATACCACATTGTTTACATGCATAAGTAGCCATAATATTGTTTTTAAATACCCCTTAATATACAAAATCGGTTTTAGCTGTATAAGCAGTAAGGGCAAGAAAAAACCCCTCACTTGCGTGAAGGGTTTAAAATTGATGTAGTGTAGCGGTTTCGCTAGCTCCCCCTATTATTCAAAGATGCAGCCAAGAATTTCTTAATTCACCTTCCTCGC
>WTJB01000331.1 GCA_011526335.1 Candidatus Arcticimaribacter sp. | reverse complement strand
TTCCACAACCTGAAGGCCCTACTAGGCCTAAAGTTTCTCCTGGATAGAGTTTGAACTGGATGTTGTTTAAGACCTTGACTTCTTCATTCTAGCCCAAAAAATGGCGTTTCGTGTAGGTTTTAGAAAGCCCCTCCACTTCTAGTAACGGGGGTTGCGCATAAAGCTGCTGATGCACTTTTTTTCGTTTATCTGCCGAAACTATTGGTGGGAGTACATTGTTTTCAAAATCCAAAAGAGTGGATAATCTTTCTCTGCGAATTTTTGGATTGGGCCGAGCATGCAATAAAGCTTTTGTATAGTTTTCTTGGGGCGACTGCATTAATCTCTTGGTGGGACCTTTTTCAATCAATTCTCCTTGATACATGACCATTACTTCATCTGCCAATTCATTGACCAAAGCCAAATCATGTGAAATAAAGAGAATGGACATGTTGTTTTTGGATTGTAGGTGAGAAAGTAATTTTATGATTTCTTTTTGGACAATTACATCAAGCGCAGTAGTGGGTTCATCGGCAATTAACAATTTGGGTTCTGTGATCAACGCCATAGCAATCATGACCCGTTGTTTTTGTCCTCCACTGAGTTGATGCGGGTAGGCCGTATAAATTCTTTCGGGGTTCTGCAGTTGAACTTCTTGGAAACGAGAAAGTACTTTTTCTCGAATCTTTTTTTTGTCGTTTTCTTTAGGGGCATATAAACGATAAGCCTCAGCAACTTGCTCTCCACAACGCATGCTTGGGTTTAATGAAGACTGCGGTTCTTGGAAAACCATGCCCAGAGCGGTTTTTCGTAACTCTTGCCATTGTTTTTCAGAATACCTCAGAATATCTTCTCCTTCAAACCATACTTCTCCTTTTGTAAAAAGGGTTTTACTTCTGGGTAAAAGTCCCAATAAGGACAAAGCCGTCAATGATTTTCCACTCCCAGATTCTCCAACGATGGCTGTGATTTTATTCTTGGGAAGTGAAAACGAAAGTTGTTTGAGTAACCGCTTTCCTTCTATGGTTAACGATAGATTTTCTACCCGTACCAAATCCTCACCCTTTTCTATGATTTGGTCCATACAATCTGATTTTCGTTTAATAAAGGTTTATTGCAAAACCGAAGAAGAACTTGTGCAATGGTAATGACATCTTTCTCGCAATAGGTAACAATACGGGGCAGGTTTTTTTCTTTATAGTATACATGGGCCACTTGGCTCCCGTCTATGTCGTCTTTTGGGGAGGGAATACCAAGGATTTCCGCCAGCAGTTTTAAAGAGGTATAATGTTTATAATCGCCAAACTTCCACAATTGTAAGGTGTCGAGGTGTTGAATTTCCCACGGCTTTTTTCCAGCAATTTGCAACAATTGCGGGAGTTCAATGCCATGAATTATCATCCGTCTTGCAATGTATGGAAAGTCAAATTCTTTACCGTTGTGGGCACACAACAACTGAGATTTTTGATAGAAAAAAGTATCCAATAATTCTTTAAACTCTAGAAGAAGTTCCTTTTCGTCTCCCCAAAATGATTTTAAGCGAAAAGAGAATGCTGCTTGGTTGGGGTCAAAATACCCTACAGAAATGCAAACTATTTTTCCAAATTCTGCCCAGATTCCCGCCCGCTCATAAAATTCTTCTGGAGGGGTATTTTCTCCTCTTTGATAAGCCGATTTTTGCTCCCACAGTTCTTGTCGGTAGGGGCTTAGGTCGTTATAGTTTTCCTCTTCGGGTACTGTTTCAATATCGAGGAAGAGGATCTTTTTTAGGTTAAGATTTTTCAGCATTTTGGGCCAGTTCGAACGCTTCTTTTATTACGGTATAAAAAGTTTCTGAAGGATAGTCGTTTACTTTTGGGCCTTTTAAATGCCCTAAACGAACAGCTATCAAATTAGCCTCTGGAAAAACAATGACATATTGCCCTAGGTGTCCCCGCATTGCAAAGCCTTTCATGCCTTGGTAGGAGGTCAGCCACCATCCGTATCCGTATTCTGGACTGGCTTCAAACCGAGGCGTAGTGCTCAGTGCTACAAAGGTTGAGTCAAGGATGTGTTCTCCATTCCATTGGCCGTGGTCTTTATAAAGTTTCCCCAAGCGGGCAAAGTCTTTGGCATTCGAAGCAAAGCAACAATAGGCTTTTTCCATTTTGTTTTCAGCACTGTCTACTTGCCAAAGGGCGTCTTCTACCGCACCCATCGGTTGCCAAAAACGTTCGGCGAAGTATTGACTGATGGGCATTCCTATGGCTTTCTTTAGTACTACCCCAAGCAACTGTGTGTTTCCGCTTAAGTAAATAAACTCTTTTCCAGGAGGACTGATAATGTCTCGGGTTTGAATCAAACCTTCAAGATCGTCCGTAAAATAAGATTCCGTAGTAATGTTAAACGGGGTATAGTATTCTTCTTTCCAGTCCAAGCCCGAGGACATTGAGGCAAGATCACCCACCGTTAGCTTGGCGGCTTCCCCTTGATTGTATTGGGGTAAAAAGTCACTGACCTTTTGATCAAGATTTCTGATATAACCTTCTTGAATGGCCTTTCCTAACATAGAAGTAACCATGCTTTTGGACATAGAAAAAGAGTTGCTTTTTGAATCTGGGCCATAGCCAGAAAAATACTCTTCGTGCAGTAGGCTATCATTTTTAATGACAACAAAGGCAACGCTTTTATACTTTTCATGTACAGCTTTAATTTCTTCGGAAGTACTCAAGCTGTTATAAAGCACGTGTTTTGGCCATGGCTCAGGGTTTTCGGCAGCCTTAACGGTTAAATTGTCAAATACCGTATAATCCTCAAGGAAGGCGGTGCTATGTCCCGTTCCATAAATCTTGGCTAGCCCTGGGATAAAATAACTGTAAGGGCTGATGTACAAGGCGGCAAAACCAAAAACGAGTAGGCCTAAAATAAGTTGAAGTACTTTTTTCATTTTTTATTCAAAAGATTAATCAATACCTAAAGCAATGTTATTTGAGAGGGATAACCCTCGTGCTTTAGGAGTTCTCGCTTTCGGGTCAAACCAGCGGCATATCCAATCAGAGTTCCGTCACTGCCAATGACCCTATGGCAAGGTATAGCCACTAAGATAGGATTTTTTCCAATAGCAGCTCCAACAGCTCGTACCGCTTTTGTATTGCCGTAAATTTGAGCGATTTTGATATAAGAAAGCGTGGTGCCGTAGGGAATTTCAGAGAGGATAGACCATATTTTCTTTTGAAAGTCTGTTCCTTGGGGTTGCATGACAAAAGTAAAATCTTTTATGCTTCCGGCTAAAAATGCCTTCATTTGAGATACAGCTTCACATAAAGAATCAGGGATAATCTCCGATGTTGTTGAAGGTTCTTCTAAAAACTGAATAGACTGTATTCCATCTCGATTACCTCGAAATGCCATAGTTCCAAGGGAAGTGTTTAATTCAAAGTAATCCATGGTCTAATAAAAATAGTAACGAAAGTTAAACAAAAAATATCATTCGATGCCTAAATATTTAAAAATCAATACTTTTTATTTCTTAAAGCGTAATATTTACAAGAG
>WTJB01000059.1 GCA_011526335.1 Candidatus Arcticimaribacter sp. | reverse complement strand
GCATAGAACCACCCTTTTGGTGTTGGCCATCACCTTACACAATATCCCTGAAGGGTTGGCCGTAGGTGTTTTATTTGGAGGAGTGGCTGCAGGTCTGCCTGAGGCTTCTATCGCTGGAGCAGTAGTTTTAGCCATTGGTATTGGGATTCAAAATTTCCCAGAAGGGATAGCCGTTTCTATGCCCATGCGTCGTCAAGGGCTCAGTAGATTTAAAAGCTTTTGGTACGGACAACTCTCTGCCATTGTAGAGCCTGTAGCGGCTGTAATTGGAGCAGTTGCTGTTACTTTTTTTACACCTATACTTCCTTATGCCTTAGCCTTTGCGGCAGGGGCAATGATATTTGTAGTGGTTGAAGAAGTTATCCCTGAGACACAGTTAGACAAATACACCGACATAGCTACTTTAGGCTTTATCGGCGGTTTTGTGGTAATGATGTGTTTAGACGTCGCTTTGGGATAAAGGGTTCCAGCCTTGTGCAGTCAGTGCAATTTGCTGCCCTAAGCCCGTAACCAAATGACTCCCAGCTTTAGCCGTAGTCATATGACCAATAACGGTCAGCAAAGGATGCGATTTTATCTTGTCAAAATCCGCTTGTTTTACCGTAAACAATAACTCATAATCTTCTCCTCCATTTAAGGCAACGGTGGTGGGATTTAAGCTAAATTCTTTGGCAATCCCCAAGACCTCTGGATCGATAGGGATTTTATCTTCATAAACCTGAAGTCCTTTATCGGAGGCTTCTGCTAAATGCAAAAGCTCTGAGGACAAGCCGTCACTGATATCAATCATGGCTGTGGGCTGTATGTCTAGACCATCCAAAAGATCGATCACATCTTTCCGTGCTTCGGGTTTTAATTGCCTTCCCACAGCATAGGTGTATTGAGATAAATCGGGTTGTGATTGGGGGTTGACTTTAAAAACAGCTTTTTCGCGTTCCAAGACTTGTAATCCCATATAGGCACCGCCTAAATCTCCGGAAACCACGATCAGATCATTTTCTTGGGCTCCGCTTCTATAGGTTATTTTTTCTTCTTGTCCTTCGCCTAGGGCCGTAACGGAAATGAGGAGTCCAGTAGTAGAACTGGTCGTGTCACCCCCAACTAAATCTACTTTATACTGCTTGCAGGCCAAATGGATACCAGCATATAACTCTTCTACAGCTTCTACAGGAAAACGGTTGGATAAGGCAAGGGAAACCGTTATTTGTGTGGGCTGGGCATTCATGGCATATACATCAGAAAGATTAACCGCAACGGCTTTATACCCCAAATGTTTTAGCGGGACATAGCTCAGATCAAAATGAACGCCTTCAATCAACAAATCTGTAGTGACAACCGTTTTTCCTTTATGGGCAATGACTGCGGCATCGTCTCCGATCCCTTTCTGTGAACTTTCTTGTTGTAGGGTTACCCCTTCGGTTATCTTTTTAATCAAACCAAACTCACCCAATTGATCTATGGGGGTTCTTTGTGTATTTTTATCTTCAAACATGCTGCAAAAATACCCATTTTGTTTTTCCCTTAACTACTTTTCAATGGGCATGTTTTTTGGTTAGGAATAATTATTAATTTAACCCCAAATATTATGATGAAAAAGACGCTAAAATTCATACCCTTTCTTTTTTTGGTGGTGGCCTGCAGTACTCCACCAGAAGAAGATTCTATTCCCGATGTAGATATTGATGATGTGGTAAATGTTACCCCACCCGATACGATGCAAATTCCATTGGAGCCCATTCCTTTTGATCGTATTCCTTGTGAAAACGGTCTTGCGGGGTCCTATCCTTGTAATGGATATGATTTATTGAGTCATTTGCCGGTCAATACTTTTTCTGCAAGAACATTAAATGACAATTGGGGGTGGACAGATCCCGAAACAGGAAAAGAATACGTATTACAAGGTTTAAACAACGGTGTCGCTTTTGTCGATATTTCTGACCCTGGAGCCCCAATCTACTTGGGGAATTTACCTACACAAACAGACCAAAGTACTTGGCGTGATGTAAAAGTGTACAATAACCACGCTTTTATCGTTAGCGAGGCCTTTGGGCATGGGTTGCAAGTGTTTGATTTAACCCGTTTACGAAACCTGACCTACCGTCAAACCTTTACGGCAGATGCCACCTTACAAACTTTTGGGAATGCACATAATATTGCAATTAACGAAGCGAGTGGTTTTGCCTACGTTATTGGTTCTCAAGAATATTCGGGGGGCCCTTACTTTATCGATATTCAAAACCCTACACAGCCCCGTCCTGTCGGCGGGTATGCGGCGTCTTCATACTCTCATGATGCTCATATCATTACCTACAATGGTCCCGATACTGAGCATGTAGGGAAAGAAATTCTCTTAGGAAGCAATAGTGATGGAGGGAGCAATAACCAACTTGTCATTGTAGATGTGACCGATAAAGAGTCGCCCAGATTACTTTCGCGTGCAGAATATCCAAACGGGGGGTACACCCACCAAGCTTGGATGGACCCTGCCCACCGCTTCGCTTATTTAGGCGATGAATTGGACGAATCAAATTTTGGACATCGAACCAAAACTTTAGTGTTCGATCTCTCAGATTTAGACCAACCCGTATTGCATCACACCTACTTGGGGCCTTCGGCGGCAATTGACCACAACGGCTATGTAAAAGGCGATGCATACTATTTATCGAATTATAGCGCAGGCTTTCGTGAAATTAATGTGCAGGATATTGCCAATGGAAATATGACAGAGGATCGCTTTTTTGATACCTTCCCGAACAACAATGCTACTAATTTTGATGGGGTATGGAACATCTATCCTTTTTTTGAAAGTGGCGTAATTGCCATCAGTGATATAGATGGAGGTTTGTTTTTAGTGAAACGTTCAGAAGAATAAATGCGGTATAGCTTTTTCTTTTTGCTTATCCTTTTTGGGGCATGTGCCAAAAACGAGCCCTTACTTCCCAATCCCTATATTCCAGACTACTATCTTACCCAGCTTCAGTTGTATGGAGGAAGTAATGAAGACATCGCCCATGCTGTCATTAACACCGCAGATGGGGGCTTTGCTGTCATCGGGAATACAACGAGTACGGATGGAGATTTAGCAGGAAAAGCTTTAGACGTTAGTGATATTTTACTGCTGAAATTCGATGAAGACGGTAGTCTAGAATGGTCCAGAACCTATGGGGGAACTGAAGACGATCGCGGGCATTCTTTGGTAGAATTACCCACAGGAGGCTACGCCCTTTTGGGGTATGCTATGAGTAGTGATGGCGACGCTTCTCAAAACCAAGGGCAGCACGATAATTGGGTCATACTGGTAGACGCCCAGGGCGAGATCCTCTGGGAAAGAAGCTTTGGATTTCTGGGCCATGACCACGCTTACAATATCATCGCTACCCAAGACGGCGGCTTATTTTTTAATGGTTTCTTGGATGTAACTGCCTCTCAAGGAGAAGGCAGTACGCAAAAGGAGAATGCCGCAAATAACAAACACGGGGTAGGTGAATTTTGGTGCCATAAAATTGATGCGCAAGGAAACATTCAATGGCGTCGTTATTTTGGTGGAACAAATAACGACAGATCCTATGATGCCTTGGAGCTCGACTCAGGAGAATTTATACTGGTCGGTACTTCCGAAAGTGATGACGTAGATGTTACCGATCCTAAAGGAGGGTACGATATGTGGGTGATAAAATTGAGCGCTACCGGAACACTATTATGGGAACGATCTTTTGGAGGAACCGCCATTGATGGTGCCAATGCTGTAGTACAACGTCCAGATGGGCTTCTTTGTGTTTTAGGCAACTCTTTTAGTCAAGATAAAAATGTCAGCACCCCTTTAGGCCGCTCAGATATATGGCTTGTGGTGATGGATGTGGAAGGAAATTTAAGAGGCGAATACAGTTATGGCGGTTCAGAGTTTGACCTAGGGCGCGACCTTATTTCCAGCGATAATCACCTTTGGGTGGTTGGATATTCGCGAAGTAATGATGTTGATCTAAGCGAAAACCAGGGAGAGAACGATGTAGTTCTCCTACAATTGGGTGAAAATTTTCTTCCCCAACAGCGCTTGTCTTTAGGCGGTGAAGGTGAAGATTTTGCGCACAGTCTGGTGCAGCGCCCAGACGGATCGATTGTGGTGGTAGGCAGTACAGAAAGCCGTACAGGAAGTTTTGAAACCCTTCGTGGCGAGAAAGATATTTTTATAGCCCAATGGGATACAGATAACTAATTCTCTCATTAGCTTTATCTATAGCGTTGAATATTATAAAATCATACAAATAGCCTATATTTGCACTAAAATAGAGAAAGAGAAGTTTTATGATAAAAGTCTCTACTGCAGCAAAAGAAAAAGTAGCCACCTTGATGAAAGAAGATGGCTTTGACCCCAAAGAAGATTTTGTTCGGGTTGGGGTAAAAAGTGGAGGTTGTTCTGGATTGTCCTATGATCTAAAGTTTGACAAGGCTCAGTTGGTAGATGACCGCCTCTTTGAAGATAATGATGTAAAGATTGTGGTGGATAAAAAAAGTCTTTTATACCTCTTGGGAACAACCCTTGAATATTCTGGCGGTTTAAACGGAAAGGGTTTTGTGTTTAACAATCCTAATGCCAATAGAACCTGCGGTTGTGGCGAGAGTTTCTCTCTCTAAAAAAATGAAGTTATGGCGTATACGGAAGAAGAGTTAAAGAAAGAACTCGAAACGAAAGAATACGAGTATGGATTTTATACGGACATAGAATCTGACACCTTTCCAGTAGGATTGAATGAAGATATTGTACGAGCCATTTCCAAACGCAAGGAAGAACCCGAGTGGATGACCCAATGGCGACTAGAAGCCTTTGCTGCTTGGAAAGAAATGGAGGAACCCGAATGGGCAAATGTTAATTACGACAAACCTGACTTTCAGGCGATCTCATACTACTCTGCACCCAAAAAGAAAGACAAGTACAAAAGTTTAGACGAGGTTGATCCAGAGTTGTTGGAAACCTTTAATAAGCTAGGAATATCTTTAGATGAACAAAAGAAGCTAGCAGGAGTCGCTGTTGATATCGTTATGGATTCCGTATCTGTTGCGACCACTTTCCGCGATACTTTAGCCGAAAAAGGGATTATCTTTTGTTCGATTTCCGAAGCCATAAAGGAACACCCAGAGCTGGTCAAAAAATACATTGGAAGTGTTATTCCTCCAAAAGACAATTTCTATGCAGCCTTAAATTCTGCAGTTTTCTCAGACGGTTCTTTTTGTTACATTCCCAAGGGGGTACGCTGCCCAATGGAACTTTCTACTTATTTTAGAATTAACCAAGCTGGGACAGGTCAGTTCGAGCGTACATTGGTCATTGCCGATGAAGGCAGTTATGTTTCTTATTTGGAAGGATGTACTGCCCCCTCACGTGATGAAAACCAACTTCACGCGGCTTGTGTAGAGTTGATAGCCCTAGACGATGCGGAGATAAAATATTCTACGGTACAAAACTGGTTCCCGGGAGATAAAGAAGGGAAGGGGGGTGTTTATAACTTTGTCACCAAACGCGGGATTTGCCATACGAATGCCAAAATTTCATGGACTCAAGTAGAAACAGGTTCAGCCGTAACCTGGAAATATCCCTCTTGTGTTTTGAAGGGCGATAATTCTATTGGAGAATTTTATTCCATAGCCGTTACCAACAATTTTCAACAAGCCGATACGGGGACAAAAATGGTTCACCTAGGGAAGAATACCCGATCTACGATTATTTCTAAAGGAATTTCTGCCGGAAAATCGCAAAACAGTTATCGGGGTCTGGTTCAAGTAAACCCACGGGCAACCAATGCGAGAAACTTTTCTCAATGCGATTCTCTTTTGATGGGAAATGATTGTGGAGCACATACATTCCCTTATATAGAGGCCCGTAACAATTCGGCTCAGATAGAACACGAAGCCACGACCAGCAAAATTGGTGAAGACCAGATTTTCTATTGTAACCAAAGGGGAATTGATACCGAAAAAGCCATTGCCCTTATCGTCAATGGATTTAGTAAAGAAGTTCTCAATAAACTACCAATGGAGTTTGCCGTAGAGGCACAAAAATTATTAGAAATCTCCCTCGAAGGATCCGTAGGGTAATATAAACTATATGCTTACAGTAAAGGACCTACACGCTAGTGTAGAAGAAAAAGAAATTTTAAAAGGGATAAACTTACAGGTAAACCCTGGTGAAGTACACGCCATTATGGGCCCCAACGGTTCAGGAAAAAGTACACTTTCTACCGTCATTGCCGGTCATGAAGATTATGAAGTAGAAAAAGGATCTATCGCTTTTGACGGCGAAGATTTGGCGGAATTAGATGCTGAAGAACGCGCCCATAAAGGGATCTTTTTATCGTTTCAGTATCCGGTTGAAATTCCTGGAGTAACGGTTACCAATTTTATCAAAACCGCGATAAACGCTTCTCGTAAAGCCCAAGGCTTGGAAGATATGCCGGCCAATGAAATGCTTAAAAAAATCCGTGAGAAAGCCGCTTTGCTCGAAATCGATTCTAAATTTTTATCACGCTCTTTAAACGAAGGATTTTCTGGAGGTGAAAAAAAGCGGAATGAAATCTTTCAAATGGCCATGCTAGAACCCAAGTTGGCAATACTTGATGAAACCGATTCTGGTCTAGACATTGATGCACTTAAGATCGTTGCCAATGGTGTCAATAAATTAAAAAGTGATGATAATGCTGTTGTGGTCATTACGCACTACCAACGATTACTCGATTACATAGTACCGGACTTTGTTCATGTACTCTATAACGGACGTATTGTAAAATCAGGGACCAAAGAGTTGGCACACGAATTGGAAGCCAAAGGATACGATTGGATAAAACAAGAGCTTGCCTAAGATGGAATTAAAAGAAAAGTTGCTATCGTCTTTTCTCCTTATGGAGCAGGAGCTAGACCTGAGTACTGCGGTACACGATCTGCGTACAAAAAGTTTAAAAACTTTTGAAGAACTTGGTTTTCCCACAAAAAAAGAAGAGGCTTGGAAATACACTTCTTTAGCCAAACTTTTGAAAAAAGACTACAGCATTTTTCCAAAGCAGGAAACCAGTATAGAATTAAAAGAAGTCAAAAAGTATTTCTTATACGAGATAGATTCTTACAAAGTCGTATTTATCGATGGAGTCTACAGTCCTTTTTTGTCCGATACTACCCATGAGGGTATAGACGTCTGCTTACTGTCTGCAGCTTTAGATAAACCCAAGTACAAAAAGGTAATCGAAAAATACTTTAATCAAGTAGCGAAAAAAGACGAAAGCCTTACCGCCTTGAATACCTCTTTTGCTCGGGAAGGAGCTTACATCTACATTCCAAAATCTGTCGTTGCTGAAAAACCCATACAGATTATTCATTTTTCTACGGGGAAACAAGGCGATTTTATGCTACAGCCTCGCTCTTTGGTCGTAGCAGAAGAAAATGCTCAGGTGCAGATCATTGAGCGTCATCAAAGTTTGGCTTCTCATGCGGTTTTGACCAATGCTGTAACCGAGATTTTTGCTGAAAAAAATGCCATGATCGACTATTACAAAATACAGAATGATCGTGACGATGCTTCTTTGGTAGACAACACCTATATAGCACAACAACAGGCCAGTAATGTAAAGGTTCACACCTTTTCTTTCGGGGGGCAACTCACCCGAAACAATTTGAATTTTTACCAAGAGGGAGAGCGGATTGACTCTACCATGAAAGGCATCACCATCATCAAAGATCAACAGCATGTAGATCATTATACATTGGTGAACCATGCCCAGCCCAATTGTGAGAGTCATCAAGACTATAAAGGCATTTATGCCGATAAGGCAGTGGGGGTCTTTAATGGTAAAATTTACGTTGATCAGATTGCCCAGAAAACCAATGCTTTCCAGCAAAACAACAACATTCTTTTAGACGATAAAGCCACCATCAATACCAAACCACAGCTCGAAATTTTTGCAGATGATGTAAAATGTTCACACGGTTGTACGATCGGACAACTTGATGAGGATGCACTGTTTTATTTGCGTTCACGCGGAATTCCTAAGAAAGAAGCTAAAGGTTTGTTGACCTATGCCTTTGCTAATAATGTTTTGGAGAGTGTGGCTATTCCTGCCTTAAAGACAAGAATTAATAAGCTTATTGCAAATAAACTCGGTGTAGATTTGGGTCATGACTTATAAGGCTTTTGATGTTGCTAAAATTCGTGAAGACTTCCCCATCCTAAAAAGAGAAGTCAACAACAAGCCTTTGGTGTATTTTGACAATGCAGCCACTTCACAAACTCCACAAGCTGTCATCGACGTAATAGCAGACTATTACGGCAACTATAATGCGAACATTCATCGTGGGGTACACACGCTAAGCCAAGAAGCTACCGACGCCTATGAGGTTGCTCGTCAAAAGATACAACATCATTTTAATGCGCAAAAAGCCCACGAAATCATCCTGACGTCTGGGACCACACATAGCATCAATATTGTGGCTTCGGGTTATGCAACACTGCTGAAGGCGGGCGATGAACTGTTGGTTTCGGCTATGGAACACCATTCGAATATTGTTCCTTGGCAGATGCTTTGCGAAAAAACAGGGGCACAGCTAAAAGTGATTCCCATGACCGAACAGGGAACTTTAGATAAACAGGCCTATGCCAATTTATTGTCAGAAAAAACACAACTGGTTTTTGTCAATCATGTGTCTAACGCTTTGGGTACCGTAAATCCTATAGAAGAGATTATCGAAAAAGCCCATGCCGTTGGGGCTAAAGTTTTGATCGATGGCGCCCAGGCTGCACCGCATATCAAAGCTGACGTTCAGGCCTTGGATGTAGATTATTACGTGACTTCTGCCCATAAATTATGTGGCCCAACCGGGGTAGGGATGCTTTACGGAAAAGAAGACTTACTCAATGCCCTTCCGCCGTATCAGGGTGGGGGAGAAATGATTGCAGAAGTAACTTTTGAAAAAACTACTTATGCAGATTTGCCGCATAAATTTGAAGCGGGGACCCCTAATATAGCTGGAGGAATAGCATTTGGCGCAGCCTTAGATTATATGAATGCGATAGGATTTGATGCTATAGCCGCCTATGAGCAAGAGCTTTTGGATTACGCAACAACTGCCCTTAAGAAAATTGTGGGAGTTCAAATCTATGGAGAAGCCCCTCAAAAAACAGCAGTCCTTTCCTTTAATGTTCAAGGAATTCATCCTTATGATGTGGGAAGTATCTTAGACAAGTTTGGTATTGCAGTACGTACGGGACATCATTGTGCGCAACCCATTATGGATTATTATCAAATTCCAGGTACCATTCGTGCTTCGTTTTCATTTTACAATACTACAGAAGAAATTGACCGTATGCTAGCAGCCTTAGAACGCGCGCTACAGATGTTGCAATAAATCGTATCTTTATCTCGCTATGACAATACAAGAAATTCAGCAAGAAATCATTGAGGAGTTTAGTCTTTTTGAAGACTGGATGCAACGTTACGAGTACATGATCGAGTTGGGGAAATCCCTTCCCCTTATTGCCTCCGAATTTAAAACGGACGACAACATCATCAAAGGCTGCCAAAGTAAAGTATGGGTTCATGCTGAGCTAGAAGAAGATAAACTTCAGTTTACCGCAGACAGCGATGCCATCATTACCAAAGGAATTATCGCTATTCTGATTCGGGCTTTTTCCAATCAGCACCCCAAGGATATCCTCGATGCAGATACTGCCTTTATTGACCAAATTGGGCTTAAAGAACACTTATCTCCCACACGGGCAAATGGCTTGGTTTCCATGATCAAGCAGATCAAAATGTACGCGATTGCGTTTCAAACTCAACTCAACTAACTATGGCTGAAAACACGATAGACACCAATGCATTAGGAGAAAAGATAGTCAAGGTACTAAAGACTATTTTTGACCCAGAAATTCCTGTTGATATTTATGAATTGGGACTCATTTATGACGTATTTGTCAATGAAGAGTTTGAAGTAAAAATTTTAATGACATTAACCACTCCCAATTGCCCTGTTGCCGAAACACTTCCTGTTGAGGTAGAAGAAAAAGTAAAATCCATCAACGAAGTAAAAGACGCTGAGGTAGAGATTACTTTTGATCCCCCGTGGTCACAAGACCTTATGAGCGAAGAAGCCAAGCTGGAATTGGGAATGCTATAGGACATGGCTGATGAAATCGTCAATCGGGTAGCCCAAAGTTCTTTGATCACATTTGATTTAGAGGAGCACTATCCTAAGGGGGAACGAAAAACCTTGGACCTAAGCCAATGGCTAGAGCAAGGATTTATTTTGCGGGAAAAAGAATTTCGCACCGCCTTAAAAAACTTTGACTTTAGCGCGTATAAAGACAGTTATGTAGCCCTGTACTGTTCTACAGAAGCCTTGCTTCCTGCTTGGGCAAACTTGTTGGTGACCAGTCATTTACAACATATAGCAAAGCAAGTGATTTGGGGCACACTTGAGGAATTAGAAATCGCCATTTTTCAATCGCTTATAGACGCCATAGACCCAACGCCCTTTGAAGGAAAACCTGTGATCATTAAAGGCTGTGCGGATAAAAGTATTCCGGCCTCAGCCTATGTAGCCTTGGTACAAAAATTACAGCCCTATGTGAAGAGCTTAATGTATGGCGAAGCCTGTTCTTCCGTACCTTTGTATAAAAAGTAAGCTTGGTTAGGTCCAAAAAAGTATTGATTTTAAGTTATTACTGGCCCCCTTCTGGGGGTTCGGGAGTACAACGATGGATGTATTTCGCAAAATACCTTAAACAACTTGGGTGGGAGCCCATCATCATTACCGTCGATGAAAAAGAAGCCTCCTATCCTATACTTGACAAAAGCTTACTGGAGGAGGTTAATGATATTCGGGTGATCAAAACAAGAACCCGCGAACCTCTGAAAATGTATTCTCGTTTAACCTCGGGAGCTTCTCTCCAAGGAATTCCGCAAGGGGAAGTGCAAACCGATTCTTTATTTAAAAAAATAGCGGCCTATATCCGTGGAAATTTTTTTATTCCTGATGCTAGAAAAGGATGGGTGCCTTTTGCGACCGAAGCCGCCAAAGGCCTAATAAAGGAACATACTATAGAACATCTTATCACCACAGGGCCACCGCATTCTACCCACTTGGTAGGGTTGGCCTTAAAAAAAGCGTATCCATTGAATTGGTGGGCAGATTTCCGCGATCCTTGGACGACCCTATTTTATAACAAACAACTGTATCGTTCTTTACGCGCCATAAAAAAAGATGCGCTTTTGGAAAAAAGGGTCTTGCAGTCTGCCTCGGGTATCCTAACAACCATTGGCGGGGCCTTGCACGAAAATTTAGCCAAAAAAGCTCCTCAACAAGAGTTTATCGCACTTCCCAATGGTTATGATGCCCATTTAATTGATGCCATAGAGGAAGATAAAGATCCCAGCTTTTTTCATATAGTATATACAGGGTTATTAACAAGAAACCAAGCCTATCCTGCTTTTATACAAGCGATAAAAAATTTAGCCGATAAAAAACCCATTCGTTTTTCCCTCGCGGGAAATATACCCTCTTCGATTATTAAAGAAATCAAAGAAATAGTACCCGATGTTGATGTTCATTATTGTGGTTATGTTTCGCATCATGACGCGATTAAGTTGATGAAAAGTGCTGACCTTTTAGTGAATTTTATCTTTGATGGTGCCCAGACTGAAATGATTTCGGGGAAATTATTAGAATACTTTGCTACACAAGTACCGGTTCTTTCTTTAGGCAACCCCAATTCTATCGCAGGGAAATTTGTGGCAACAGGCAGTTGTGCCGAAATGATTTCTCCAAAAAATAGCAAAGCCATAAGAACATTTGTCGAAATGCTTTACAAGGCAACCGATCTTCCAAAAAACAGATGTTCAGACCTTCCTCTGTGGAGTAGGGAAGCCCTTACCCAGCGCTTAATCGCTGAAGTTTTAGACCGAAAATAGTTTACTTTTTAAATTTTTTAAGCGAAAAAAGTAGAGGCACTAGGGTAAGCGCAACACTTAGGGGTAAAAACCAAGATCCCAGCCCATTGCTTCTCCCAAGCGCAATCAAGAAACTTTGAAATTGAATGTAGCCAAAAATTAATAGGATACTGATCTTTAGCCATCCAAAAATTTCTTTTTCCATCTCTTTTAAGGGCATTCTTTTTTGAAAGCTAGTTAGTATAATAAGCAGGATACTTGCCAATAGAGGCAATCCCCAAACGTAGCTTTGGGAACCATAGCGATCGGGTTTACCGAGTACATCATAGTGAATGGGGACACGATCAGGAAGGTCGCCAAAATGGACTAGCGTAAACCCCCAAAGAAAAACAAGAAGAACCCATGGCGTAAAAGTTTTGCTTACTTTCATCCCTTATAAAAATTCATCTCGTCTAAATACTGCCAGCTTTCAGGAGGCATAAGCGGGCGAACATTTTTCCCTTCTTTTATTGCTTTTCTGATGTAGGAAGAAGAAAGCTCTATTTTGGGCGCATTGATTTGTATGATCTTAGGATGATTTTGGAATTCTTTGGGAATATCTTTTTTCATTTCACGTGGATAGACATATAGGCTGTGATTTTCTAAAATATAAGTGTAGTTTTTCCACTTATGGAAGCTACTTAGATTGTCTTCGCCCAAGAGTAAAGAAAACTCTTTTTTGGGATATTTCTCGTTTAAATGCGCTAGGGTTATACTGGTATAGTTTGGCGTGGGTAGTTCAAATTCTATCGCACTGGGCTTTAATTTCGGATAGGGTTCTGTAGCCCGATAAACCATTTCGAGCCTATGGTTATTGGGCAGCATGCTTTGTTTTACTTTAAAGGGATTTTGAGGAGTAACCACAAGCCATATTTCTTCCAAATCACTATTTTCAGCAAAGTGATTGGCCAGCACAAGATGACCGACATGTATGGGATTAAAGCTGCCAAAAAATAAACCTACTTTCTCCATACGTTAAAGGTAGTAAATTGGCTAGGACTGTAGGAATTGTTTTACCAAACGAACCACTTCTTGTTTGGCGGTATTGAGGTTGTCATTGACCAAAATAACATCAAAATCTTGGGAATAGATCAATTCCTTGGCCGACTTGTCTAGACGCTGTTGGATCTTGTCTTCTGTCTCCGTCCCGCGTTTGCGGAGACGATTTTCGAGTTCTTCTAAAGAAGGAGGTTGAACAAAAATAGCGAGGGTTTCTTCAGAAAATTGCTCCTTTATATTAAGACCTCCTACT
>WTJB01000139.1 GCA_011526335.1 Candidatus Arcticimaribacter sp. | reverse complement strand
GTGTATAAGAGACAGAGCGTGCAAAGCGTTTAGGATTTTTAGTCGTAATGTCGGCTTCACAAAGGGTGATGAGGTCTTCGATATGGTCTCCCGCATCAAAGAGCAATCGTCGAACGGCAGCATCGGTTACGATGTCTTCGGCAATCACGATCGGTCGAGAACTCATCAACACCATTTTTTGGACATATTTCATCTTTTCATTCAAGGGCATCTTTAGCCGCTTAAACAGCTTGTAGGTCATTTTTGCCCCAACAAATTCATGCCCGTGAAAGGTCCAACCTACTTTTTTACTGAATTTTTTGGTGGGGGCTTTACCGATATCATGCAAAAGGGCTGCCCAGCGCAACCATAGATTATCGGTATGGGGGCAGATGTTGTCCACCACTTCAAAGGTGTGGTAAAAATTATCTTTATGTTTTTGTCCGTCAATTTCTTCTATGCCTTTAAGGGCCACCAACTCGGGTAAAATCCCGTCCAATAGTCCCAGCTGATCTAAAAGTAAAAACCCGATGCTGGGTTTTGGGGAAAGTAAAATTTTGTTCAACTCCTCAACGATGCGCTCTTGGGTAATGATAGAAAGTCGGTTCCGTTCTTGTTTTATAGCAGTTAAGGAAGCGGGATCAATGGTAAAATCTAACTGCGTAGCAAAACGGATGGCGCGTAGCATCCGCAGCGGATCATCCGAATAGGTGATGTGCGGATCTAGGGGAGTACGCAGGCATTTATTTTGTAAATCTTTTACCCCATCAAACGGATCCACCAAACGGCCAAAGTCGGCTTCGTTCAAGCTAACCGCCATTGCGTTGATGGTAAAATCGCGCCGGTTTTGATCGTCTTGAAGACTTCCGGTTTCTACCTCAGGATTTCGACTCTCTTGGGTATAGGATTCTTTTCGTGCTCCTACAAACTCCAAATCCATTCCCTTGTATTTGATCATGGCGGTGCCATAGGTCTTAAAAACACTGAGCTTCCCCGCTTCAGGGAGTCGTTTTTGAACGGCTTTAGCCAAGGCGATTCCTGAACCTAGCGTAACAAAGTCAAGATCGGCTTTTTCTTTTTTTCGTCCCAAAAGATGATCGCGTACAAATCCACCGACCACATAGGTCTCTAGATTCAAGTCAGCAGCGGCGGCTTTGACCTCTTGAAAAACCGTTTCGGATAAACGAGCGCTAAAGTCAGTATGCAGTTTCATCAGTCGCGGAGTACTTCTATGGTATTGTCGGGCAATAAACGAATGATACGTGAAGCACGACTTTCTTTTTGGTCTTGTTTTATAGGCACAACATGATCTACACCCTCCACAATGGCTGGGTCAATCTCGGCATAGCAAGTCGGTGAGGCAGTCCCGCTGATGTTGGCGGAAGTAGACACCAAAGGGGCTCCGAGGGCTTGAATCAAGGCAGGACAAAATTCATCTTTGGCGATACGAATGCCAACACTCCCGTCTGGCGCCCGAAGACGCGGACTGATTCCCTCAACAGCCGGATAGATGATGGTTGTAGGACGATCTTCTTCAAGGTAGGGGAGAAGAGGCGTTGGGATGCTTCCTACATAACGTTCGAGCATTTCTTTGTCCGAAACCAGACAAATTAGGGCTTTGCTATCCTCCCGTTGTTTGATCTTGTACACCTTTTCTACGGCTGCTGTAGCGCGTGCATCACAGCCAATACCCCAAATGGTATCACTGGGATAAAGCAGGACAGCCTCGTTTTGAAGCTGTGCCAATGCCTCCGCTATAGCTGTAGTTTGCGCGAGCATAGATCCGTTATTATACCGCTACATTATGTTCACGTAGGGCGTCGTTCAATGAGGTTTTTTTATCGGTACTCTCTTTGCGTTTTCCTATGATGAGTGCACAGGGAACCTGATACTCTCCGGCAGGAAAAGTTTTGGTATAACTTCCTGGAATCACAACAGAGCGGGCAGGAACATAGCCTTTCATCTCTACGGGTTCATCTCCAGTAACGTCGATGATTTTAGTAGAGGCGGTCAAAACGACATTGGCTCCCAATACGGCTTCTTTTTCTACCCGTACGCCTTCCACTACTATACAACGCGACCCCACAAAAGCATTGTCTTCAATGATCACTGGGGCAGCTTGTAGCGGTTCCAATACCCCGCCAATACCAACACCTCCACTCAGGTGAACATTTTTGCCAATTTGGGCACAACTTCCTACAGTTGCCCACGTATCTACCATAGTGCCTTCGTCTACATAGGCCCCAATATTGACATAAGAGGGCATTAAAATAACCCCTGAAGAAATATAGGCTCCTTGACGTGCTACGGCATGAGGAACCACACGAATTCCCTTGGCAGCATAGTCGCGTTTAAGCGGCATTTTATCATGAAATTCTAAAGGGCCTGCTTCTAGGGTTTCCATTTTTTGGATGGGAAAATATAAAACCACCGCTTTTTTTACCCATTCGTTTACTTGCCAGCCAGAGGCGGTGGGTTCTGCCACACGCAATTCTCCAGCATCCAAAGCTGCCACTACAGCACGGATGGTATCTTGTGTTTTGGTATCTTCTAAAAGGGAACGATCTTCCCAAGCCGCTTCGATGATTTCTCTCATAAGTCGTAGGATTAATTTTTGCACAAATTTACGCTTTTCAATGGACTTTCCCTTCATTCTATTCCGTTAAGAAAGGCAGGTTCGGTATATTTGCGCATGCCTAGAGTAATAGCCTTAGATTACGGAGAAAAACGTACCGGAATAGCCGTCACTGACCCCATGCAGTTGATTGCCTCTGGCCTTACGACCTTGCCTACAGCAGAGGTTATTCCTTATCTAAAGGATTATATAGAACAAGAAGAAGTAGCCAAGTGTATCGTAGGGCTTCCTAAACAAATGGACAACAGCAGTTCTGAAGTAGAACCCAAAATACAAGCCTTTTTAAACAAGCTTAAAAAAACCTTGCCTACACTAGCGGTTGAACGCTATGATGAACGTTTTACCTCTAAAATGGCTTTTCAAACTTTGATTGATTCTGGAGTGGGCAAGAAAAAAAGGAGAGAAAAAGGATTAATTGATAAAATCAGTGCAACTTTGTTGCTGCAATCGTATTTGGATGCGCAACACAATTGAAGCAAACGTTATATGATATTACCGATAGTAGCTTACGGAACCCCCGTACTTAAGAAAAAAGCCGTGGATGTCGCGCAAGACGATCCGCAGCTAAAGCAGTTGATTGCCGATATGTGGGAAACCATGTATGCCGCCTCGGGTGTAGGATTGGCCGCTCCGCAGATTGGAAAATCGCTCCGTCTTTTTGTCGTAGACGCCAGTCCCTTTGCCGAAGATGAAGACCTGACCGAAGAGGAACAAAAAGAGCTTGCGGGCTTTAAAAAGGTGTTTCTCAACCCTGTCATCGAAAAAGAAGAAGGCGATTCTTGGTCCTTTACCGAAGGCTGTTTAAGTATCCCTGATCTTCGGGAAGATGTCTCGCGACAAGAGCAATTGACCATTCGGTATATGGATGAAAACTTTGTTCCGCATACCGAAACATATTCGGGCCTCCCAGCCCGGGTCATTCAACACGAGTACGACCATATAGAGG
>WTJB01000036.1 GCA_011526335.1 Candidatus Arcticimaribacter sp. | reverse complement strand
CTTCTATGGCACTCGTCTTTTTCATTTACTGTGGGTAAGTCCTGTGGTGCTTTTGCTCTTGTTCTTTTGGGGATGGAACAAATGGTCAAATCGAACGGTAGATGTACAAAATCAACGGCAGAGAAAAGCCCAGCGCTTGGTGAGAAAATACCTCGGTTCTGCCCGAAAAGCGATGGGCGATAAAGTGGCTTTTTACGATGCTTTGGAACGCGCATTGCACAATTACCTAAAGGCCAAACTGTCTATCGAAACCGTCGAATTTTCGAAGGATAGAATACAAGCATTGCTCCAAGAAAAGGGTGTGACTAGAGAGGATAATGACGCGTTTATTGCTTTGCTTACAGATTGTGATGCGAACCGCTATGCCCCCAGTACATCCGCACGGATGGAAGAAGACTTTGCTCAGGCCTCAAACGTAATTTCAAAACTGGATAAAGTACTATGAGAGCAACGATAATTTTCTTTTTAAGTTTTTGTTTTTCTGCTTTCTTGTGGGCCCAAAATCCTGAAATGGATTTTGAAAAAGCCAATACAGCCTATAATGAAGGCGATTTTTCTACCGCCATCACATTGTACGAAGGCATTTTAAAACAAGAAAAGCACGCTGCCGCTTTGTATTTCAATTTGGCCAATGCCTACTATAAACAAGGTGCAGTAGCTGAGAGTATTTTTTACTATGAAAAAGCCAAGCAGTTAGCCCCAAAAGATGCAGCTATTTTAAACAACAGTCAATTTGCACAAAACATGACCTTGGATGCCATCGAAATACTTCCAACGACGCAATTGCAAAGCATTCAAAACCATATACTAGGGCTTTTGAATGTATCGCAATGGTCCTATTTTGTGGTGATTTTAGCCTGGGGTATTTTTCTGTTTTTTGTGCTTTATCAAATCAATACCCGATCCATTTTAAAGCGTTTGTTTTTTGTGCTCGGATCCCTTTCCATTTTATTGCTCCTCATTACCTATGGGTTTCTACAGGTCAAGTTGAGTGATATGGCAAAGAAGAGTGGCATTTTATTCAATAAAGAAGAACAAGTATGGTCGGAACCCAACAATAGATCTGAGCTTTTGTTTTTACTTCATGAAGGGACCAAAGTTGAAATTTTAGACGAGTTGCAAGGGTGGACAAAAATAAAGCTTGCCAATGGCTCAGAGGGGTGGATGCTAGCGGAAGGAATAAAGAGTTTACAGGACCCCCTCAGGGAATAACTCTTTTTTATCTAAAAGCCATCCAAAAATGAGTGATCCCAGCTGCTTTATGGGTTCGTATAAATAAGATTCTTCGATGATATGTGTATCGAAATACTGAAACAAAAAAGCAAACTGATCTACCAATAAAAGAAGTGCACTGATAAAAAGGGCAAATTTTATCATTCCAAAAAGCGCTCCAAAAAATCGGTTTATACTGCCCAATGCTGCCATACGCATTACTCGGGTAAGAATTCTAGCCAATACATTGATGGCGATAATAATCACAATAAAAACTATCAAAAAAACAACTCCGGAGGGTGGAACAGTGGTTATGCTTGTGTGGGTTTGAATGTAGTCTCCAACAGAGGCCGAAAACAATAAGGCTCCAACCAGCCCCATGACCAAGGCAAGCAGTGAAGCGGCTTCAATGATAAGGCCTTTAAAAAACCCTTTGACACCTCCGTAGAGCAATAGGCCGCCAAGAATAAGATCCAAGTAATTCATAAACCAAATATAAAGAAATACTTGAGGATAAAAATCCGCCTTTGATGGCTATATTTGTGCTATGGAACCTTCCTTTTCACGTAATGAGACCTTAAAGATCCGTTGGGAAAAATTGACCCGTCAATTGACAGATCAATTTTCGGATGCAGAAGCAATAGATGTAGAAGGAATTCTCTATCTCATAGGCGTTCAGGAGGTGGGTCAATTGCACAAACGCTTTAAGAAAGATGACAATGTCAACCTTATCCACGTGGGGATCTGTACTGTACTAGAGCCCTTGGGCTATTATGCTTTTGAGTATTTTGATCCAGACGGTTGGCCCCATTTTAAATTGCTAGAACCCTTACCCCATTTAAAGCCGGGTGAGCAAAGTGTTTTAATTAAAGAAGCCATAGTGGATTACTTTATTGAAAAGGAGGTTATTCAATAGGAATTAGTATTTTTACGCCCATGATTGAAACGGTTCAAGAACACATAAAAAAGGTCGAAAATTTTAACGCCTCAACCTTAGAAGAAGTTGAAGCATTTCGCGTTGAATATGCCGGAAAAAAAGGTATTTTGAACACATTGTTTGCCTCTTTTCGCGAGGTACCAAATGAGGATAAAAAAGCCTTTGGTCAGGTACTCAATACCCTAAAAACAGCAGTAGCCGAAAAGGTAGAGCATTTAAAAGCTAGCTTGAGTTCTTCTGCCCAAGAAGGGCAATATGGCGATTTGACACGCCCGGGTTCTCCTTTTGCGTTAGGAGGACAGCATCCGTTGACATTGGTAAAAAATAGAATTGTTGAAATCTTCAATCAGATCGGATACAACATTTCTGAGGGACCCGAAATAGAAGACGATTGGCATAACTTTACCGCCTTGAATTTGCCGGAGTATCATCCCGCAAGAGATATGCAGGACACCTTTTTTATTCAAACGAATCCTGACATTCTTTTACGAACGCATACCTCTTCAGTGCAAGTGCGTTATATGGAAAACAATACGCCCCCTATACGCACCATCTCACCCGGACGCGTATTTCGTAATGAAGCTATTTCGGCACGTGCGCATTGTATATTTCATCAAGTAGAAGGTCTATATATCGACAAAGATGTTTCGTTTGCCGACCTCAAGCAGACCTTAATGTATTTTACCAAAGCATTGTTTGGGAAATCTAAAATACGTTTGCGTCCTTCTTATTTTCCGTTTACAGAACCTAGTGCTGAGGTGGATATTTATTGGGGATTAGAGACAGAGGTAGATTATCGGATCACCAAAGGAACCGGTTGGCTAGAAATAATGGGTTGTGGTATGGTTGACCCTAATGTATTGAAGAATTGTAATATCGATCCTGAAGAATACTCGGGCTTTGCTTTTGGTATGGGAATCGAACGGATTGCTATGCTATTGTATCAAGTAGGGGATATCCGATTGTTTTTTGAAAATGATATTCGCTTTTTAGAGCAATTTAAATCCTCGCTCTAATTCAATTTTTTAGTGAGTTTACTGAATACTTTTACGGCTTTTTTTTCTTCGTAAAGTACAGCATAGACGGCATCAATGATAGGGGTTCGCGTTTTAAAGCTCTGTTTTATCATCCGCGCAGACGCTGTCGCATAATAGCCTTCAGCAACCATATTCATTTCACTTAGGGCGGCTTGTACGGTATAGCCTTTTCCTAACATATTGCCTAGGGTTCTATTTCGGCTAAAGGAAGAATATCCTGTTACAAGAAGGTCTCCGAGATAAGCAGATGCATTGATGTTGCGTTTCATTTTGTGTAGATTTTTTATAAAACGCTTCATTTCGCGAATGGCATTACTCATCAAAACACTTTGAAAGTTATCTCCATAGCCTAGCCCGTGTCCTATGCCTGCGGCAATGGCATAAATATTTTTTAGCATAGCGGCATACTCTGTTCCGATGATGTCGTCAGAGAGCGTAACCCGAATGTAATGTGTTGTTAGCAAGCGAGAAAGCATCTTGGCTTTTTCCAAATCTTGACAAGCTACGGTTAAATAAGAAATCTTTTCTAGGGCCACTTCTTCGGCATGACAGGGCCCTGTAATTACTCCAATATTGACGTAAGGAATTGCGTATTTACGGTGAAAAAATTCCCCCATAATTTCCAGTCGATCTGGAATAACTCCTTTGATGGCTGAAAAAATAATCTTACCCTCTAGCGGAATGTTTAACTGTTTTAATTCTGCCTGAACAAAAGCGGAAGGAATAACAAAAAGGAGAAATTCTGCTTTTGCGACGGCTTCATTGAGGTCATTCGTTATTCGAAGTCGCTTGGTTTTTAGTGTAGCCGAACGAAGATACTTGGGGTTGTGCTGTTGTTCTTCAATATAGGTTTTCGCTTCTTGACTACGGATGTACCAATGTACTTCTCTGTGATTTTCCGTTAAAATTTTAACCAAAGCCGTAGCCCAGCTTCCTCCACCTAATACGGCAATACTGGGTTTTTTAACGGTGAGACGGGGGACTTTTCTTCGTGTAATCAATGAAGGTGTTTTGATTTATAACCAAGCCTCCCAAGGAATGCGAGAAAGCAACAAAACGAGCCCTAAGAAGTAGAATATCCCGATACGCGAAAATTTCTTTCCATCTTCGGTTTGTCGTTTATGTAAAGACCATCCTAAGGTAATCAAGACGATGGCTAAAATATTTGTGAATGGATGTTCTACAAGGTATAAGCGTGCTTGCGCATCCTTCATAACACTTCCGATGCCCATTTCCCACTGGTCAAACCAGGGAGAAACGAAATATAGAATTAGCCCAATAAGCAGTTGAATATGTGAAAAAATCAGCCCGAATAGTGAAACTCGAAGATCTTTATTTTCAAATTCTTTTTTAGCTCCCATGCCTCTAAAGGCGTTGGCAACGGCAAGGACTAATATAAGCAGCACTAAAAATGCCCAATAGGAATGTATGTTTTTAAGAATAGCGTACATAAAACTTGTTTTGGTAAAGATACACTTTTATGGGATTATAATTCAAACTGAATTCCTTGTGCTAGGGGTACAGTATCAGAAAAATTTATGGTATTGGTTTGCCTTCTCATGTAGATTTTCCATGCGTCTGAACCGCTTTCTCTTCCGCCTCCGGTTTCTTTTTCTCCCCCAAAGGCTCCTCCAATCTCGGCCCCAGAAGTTCCAATATTTACATTTGCAATGCCACAATCACTCCCTTGATGGGATAAAAACAATTCACTCTCGCGAAGGTTTTGTGTCATCAAGGCTGAAGATAGTCCCTGACGAACATCATTTTGAAGCGCAATAGCATTTTCGATATCACCTTTGTACTTGATGAGGTAGAGTAATGGGGCAAAAGTTTCTTCCTGAACGATGGTCGCATCAGCAGCAATTTCGGCGATGGCCGGTTTTACATAACAACCCGAATCGTAGGCATCGCCTTGCAATACCCCTCCGGGAACCACCCATTTTCCGCCCTGCTTTTCGACTGCATTCAGGGCATTTTGATAGTGTTCTACCGCTTGTTTGTCAATCAAAGGCCCCATGTGATTTTCTTCCTTCAATGGGGAGCCAATTTTTAGTTGTGCATAGGCTTTTACCAAGGCTTGTTTTACCTGTTCATAAATACTTTCATGCACAATTAAACGGCGAGTAGAAGTACAGCGTTGTCCTGCCGTACCAATGGCTCCGAAAACAATACCGATTAATGAAGTTTCTAAATTTGCGGATGGAGCCACAATGACCGCATTGTTTCCGCCCAACTCCAAAAGACTTTTTCCTAATCTTCCGGCTACTATCTGTGCCACGTTTTTACCCATGCGGGTAGAGCCCGTGGCAGAGATCAAAGGAATTGCGGGATCTTCTGCTAGCCATTTACCTACCTCTGCATCTCCGCTGATGAGACAAGAAATTCCTTCGGGAAGATCATTTTTTGCCAAGACATCTGCAATGATTTTTTGACAAGCAATGGCGCAGAACGGTGTTTTTTCACTGGGTTTCCATACACATACATTGCCACAAACCCAGGCGAGAGCAGTATTCCAACTCCATACCGCCACAGGAAAATTAAAGGCTGAAATTATGCCTACAATACCCAAAGGATGATATTGTTCATACATCCGATGTGCAGAACGTTCTGAGTGCATCGTAAACCCATGCAATTGACGCGATAGCCCAACAGCAAAGTCGCATATATCGATCATTTCTTGTACTTCCCCTAGTCCTTCTTGCAGTGACTTTCCCATTTCTAGAGACACCAATTGCCCTAGGGCTTCTTTTTTTTCGCGAAGGGCCTCTCCAAATTGTCTTACCAATTCTCCTCGCTTGGGCGCAGGAATTTGCTGGAATACCTTGGCGGCTTCTTTTGCTGTTTCTAAGGTGGCCTTATATTCTTCTCTTGTGGTCGCACTTACGGTCCCCAAGTGCTGCCCGTTTACAGGAGAAAAAGAATCAAAAGGGCTTCCTTTTCCACTCCAAGTGGTTCCCGTTGAGCATCCTTTTGCTGCTTGAGCATCCAAGTCTAGCGTTTTCCATAAGTCTTTAATTTCGTGTGTCATGATCGTGGGTATTTATGCCTTTAAGGTACTTATATTTTGAAATACTATACAAATAGGGGTAGGTCTTTTATTATTTGCGCTAGGTTTTTTACATTGAAAAAAAATATTCGAATGCGTTACATCATTATCCTATCATTGCTTACTTTTTTTGGGTGTGGCAACAACACCGAAAATGAGTCCAAAAAAGAAGTTCCCTTTGGGATTGTCATCCACGGAGGGGCAGGGACTATCCTTAAAAAAAATATGACTCCAGAAATGGAAGAAGCCTATCGTACGAAGCTTACCGAAGCCATACAAGTTGGGCATTCCATCTTAAAGAACGGCGGAACCAGTGCAGAAGCAGTAGAAAAAACCATTCATGTGATGGAAAACTCTCCTTTGTTTAATGCTGGAAAGGGTGCTGTTTTAACGGCAGAGGCCACCGTTGCTTTAGATGCTTCTTTTATGGATGGGGCAACACAAAATGCCGGAGCCATTGCAGGAGTACAACACATCAAAAACCCTATCAGCGCTGCCATTGCCGTAATGAATCACTCGCCACATGTTATGCTTTCGGGGAAAGGCGCAGAACAATTTGCTGTTACCCAAGGCCTTGATACCGTTCCTATGCAATACTTTATCACAGAAAGAAGGCGAAAAGCATTGGAAAAACTTCAATCCAAAACAGCCTTTCATAGCCCCGAAGAGCAATCGTTCCTTAAAAATAGTCGATACGGCACGGTGGGCTGTGTGGCTTTAGATAAAAACGGAAATATTGCTGCTGGAACATCTACGGGAGGGATGACCAATAAAAAATGGGGGAGAATAGGCGACGCTCCTATTATCGGAGCTGGAACCTATGCCAATAACAATTCCTGTGGTGTTTCTGCAACAGGTTGGGGTGAGTTTTTTATTCGTTCGGTTGTGGCTTACGACATAGCTGCTCAGGTAGAATATAAAAAGACTCCAATCAAAGAGGCTGCAAAAAATACCCTAGACAAAGTAGCGGCTCTCGGAGGCGATGGAGGGGTGATCGTTTTAGATAAAAACGGAAATGTTGCTATGGAGTTTAATACTGCTGGAATGTATCGGGCGCATATGAATAAGCAAGGAGAATTGGACGTAAAGATTTATAAAAATTAGTTGACATTTCTCGTTCAGCCATAGGTTATTTAGAGAGAAAATAAATTGTTCATAAATCGGTCTATGTAGGGTTAAGTAAACACTTTAAAAGATGTTTATTTTTATATTTGCCCCACTAAATTTGCTTTATGAAACAAGAAGACTTTGAGGCAACTCTGGCTCTGATTGGTAAAAAAATTAAATCCTTAAGAATAAAGGCCGGCTACAAAAGTTATGAGGTATTTGCCTATGAAAATGACTTGAGTAGAATCCAGTATTGGAAAATGGAAAAGGGGGTAAATTGTACCTTTAAAAGCTTACAAAAGGTGCTTGATATTCATAACATGAACATTCAAGAATTTTTTTGCACATTAGAATCGCCTGTTTCCGACAAATAGGCGTTGTAGTACTCTTTTTTACCCGTCACTTCCGTTCCGCACCATGGGGGTAGCGTTACTTTTTGTGCGATGTTATCGAGTTCTAGTTCGGCGAGTACAAGTCCTGTGTGAACCCCTTCAAAAACATCTACTTCAAAAAGTTGCTCTTCAAAGGGAACCCAATACCGCGTTTTTACAATAGGGAAGGGGAGTGCCAGTTTTAATAAAGCTTTAGCTTCCTGTAGGCTAATCTCTTTTTCCCATTCAAATCGGCTGAGGCCCGAAGTATCCGATTTTCCTTTGATGGTAAGATAGGCTTGTTCTCCTTGAATCCGAACACGTACGGTACGTTCAGGATCTTTGGATAAATAGGCTTGCACCATAGATTTGCTTTTTATGGCTTGGGACAAAAAAGCCTTTGAAGTAACCAAGTATTTGCGTTCTATTTCTTTCATTTTAAAATCTGTTAAAGGAAAGATATGTATTTTTAACCTATGAGCGAAGAGGGAATCCATCGAAAAATAATTCATGTGGATATGGACGCATTTTATGCTTCTGTAGAGCAGTTGGATGACCCAAATCTGAAAGGAAAACCTATTGCTGTTGGGGGAGGAGAAAACAGAGGGGTAGTTGCTGCAGCTAGTTATGAGGCAAGAAAGTATGGAGTACGTAGTGCAATGAGTGGCCTTATCGCTGCTCGAAATTGTCCTGACCTTATTTTTGTTAAACCTCGTTTTGATCGGTACAAGGAAATCTCTGCACAAATAAAAAAAATCTTCCTTGCGTATACCGATTTGGTAGAACCCCTTTCTTTGGATGAAGCCTATTTGGACGTAACCCAAAATAAAATGGGTTTGCCCTCGGCCACACTTTTGGCCAAACGCATTCGAAAAGAAATTTTAGCGACCACAGGTCTTACAGCCTCAGCAGGGATTTCCATCAATAAATTTGTTGCCAAAATTGCTTCGGATTACAATAAACCCAATGGTCAAAAAACAGTTGCCCCAGAAGAAGTGGAAGATTTTTTAGCGGAGCTAGACGTACGTAAATACCATGGAATTGGGCAAGTGACCGCAAAAAAAATGTACACTTTAGGAATTTTTACTGGGAAAGAATTGAAGGCAAAGTCTCTTGATTTTTTAACCCATCATTTTGGCAAATCAGGACAGTATTATTTTGATGCCGTACGGGGGGTTCATAGATCAGAAGTAAAGCCGTCCCGTATTCCAAAATCTGTTGGTGCAGAAAGAACGTTTAATGAAAATTTAAGTTCTGAACTTTTTTTAGAGGAGAAAATCCGTGCCATTGCGGCAGAGCTAGATGCCCGCATTAAGCGAAATAAAGTAGCAGGTAAAACCATTACCCTAAAGCTAAAATACAGGGATTTTCAGATTCAAACCCGAAGCAAAACCCTGGGCATGTATATTTCAGATAAAAGCATGTTAGAAGAATATGCCAAAGAATTGCTTTACCAACAAAAGTTAACCGACTCTGTCCGGCTATTGGGAATCAGTTTATCTAATTTAAATACAGCTCCTCAACAGGAAAAGCAAAAAAAGAATCCAGAACACCTAATTGCTCCCCAAATAAAACTTCCGTTTTAGATTTGAGAAACCCGTAGTGTGTTGACCATTCCTTTTTCTATGATGGGCATGGCAGCAAGGTTTATGACCATATCGCCTTCGTTGACTAGGCCTTTTTCTTTTGCGATCGTATTTACTTGTTCTACCGTAACATCGGTACTTTCAAACTTATCGTAATAAAAAGCACGTACGCCCCAGAGAAGGTTCAATTGGGGTAGAATAACCTTATTAGAGGTGAAAACAAGGACAAAAGCTTGCGGGCGCCAGGCCGAGATCTGAAAAGCAGTATACCCACTATTGGTAAGGGTACAGATAGCTTTGGCGTCTATTTCATTGGCCATATGGGCAGCGTGGTAGCATACCGATTTGGTGATAAAACGATTGGTACGAATACTAGGAGGGGTCTCCGGCACTTTAATTAGCGGGGAGCTTTCTACACTCTTCAATATAGAGCACATGGTCTCTATAACTTGAACGGGATAGTCCCCAACAGAAGTTTCTCCAGAAAGCATTACCGCATCTGCGCCATCCATTACGGAGTTGGCGACATCGTTTACTTCAGCCCTGGTGGGTGTAAGGCTATCAATCATTGTTTCCATCATCTGGGTAGCAATGATGACGGGAATTCTTGCTTTTTTTGCCTTAAGCACCAATTCTTTTTGAATTAAAGGCACTTCAGCCGCAGGAATTTCAACCCCTAAATCTCCTCGAGCAACCATCAATCCGTCACTGTAGGCGATAATTTTATCGATATTTTCAATAGCCTCTGGCTTCTCTATTTTTGATATGATAGGGATTTTATGGTCACTGTTTTTTTCGATGAGATTTTGAAGCAATTGAATGTCTTCACTATTTCTTACAAAAGATAAAGCGATCCAGTCTACCTTTTGTGAAATAGCAAATAAGGCATCATTTATATCCTTCTCTGTTAGGGCAGGGAGTGAAATATTGGTATTGGGAAGGTTTACGCCTTTCTTGGATTTAAACGCACCCCCTTGTATAACTGTTGCTGTGACCGTTTCTTTTTTATCTGTAGCGGTTACTTCAAAAATTAATTTCCCGTCATCGAGTAGAATGCGTTCTCCTATTGCCACATCTTTTGGGAAATTTTTATAGGTCATATAGGCACTTGAAGCATCCCCTTCAAAAGGAGCTGCCGTATTGAACACAACAGTATCGCCAGGGGCTACTGTTGCTCCTTCTTTGATGACGCCAACACGTAATTTTGGGCCTTGCAGGTCGGCAAGTATAGAAATATGAATATCCAACTCTTGACTCAGTTCTCGGATAATCTGTATTCTTTCGGCTACATCATCATGGTCAGCATGAGAAAAATTGATTCGAAATACGTTGGTTCCCGCTAAAATCATAGCCTTCATGGTCTCTCTATCAGATGAAGCGGGCCCTAGGGTAGCGACAATTTTGGTTTTTTTCGTTAACGGCATCAGTCAAAGATTAAGTTGTTGTTCAATTTGATTTTTCGATCTTCAATGAGATATGCAGTCGTAACATTGTCAATGCCCGTCAAGCATTGAAGGGTGTTTTTTACAGATGTGAATAAAGGTATTTTTAAAAAAAAATCAACTTTCTTCAGACTGGGAATCAATTGAATTTCGGTTTTGGTTTCAATCTGGAAAAGTACTTCATCATACGGACTTGACAAAGTATTTTCGTGGATTTTATTCGCAATTAACTCCCATTGAAACCCTTTATTTTCATCCTGATACACAAAACGCGAAAAGGCTTTTTGTGTGCTTTCATAATCGTCTCCTTCGGTAACATTTTTAAGTTGAAGGTTAAGGATTTTGTTTATCCAAAAGCCTAATTGATACCCGCTGAGGGTGGTGTGAAGGGCAATCAATTGAAATTCTACTTCGTCTGTATCAAGATCTAATGGAAAATGAATAGACATAAAAAGGGATTCAGGTTAGTTGCGTTTAATTTTCAAAATATGGGCTACACGTTTGGCAGCTTTTTCTTCAGCCTTTTTTTTAGACAGTTCACGTACTTTGGCCATCGCTTTTTCTTCCACAAGAATTTCGCATTTAAAATTAATGTCTGGATCTTTTCCGTTTTCTTTTTCCGTTCTAAAAACAACCGGGATTTTTTCTTTTTGTCCCCATTCAATGACCAAGCTTTTATAGGAAATAATTTGGTTTCTTGTGTCCTCTAGATCCACGTGGGGGACCAATATCATTTTATGGATGAGCTTCTCGCATTGTTGGTAGCCTTTATCCACAAAAGAGGCTCCAATAAGGGCTTCCAGAATATTTCCGTGTATATCTTCGCCAAAAAGTCGTTTGTTGCCTGAACAGATCAAGTGGTCTAAAAGCTTCAGTTCTTTACCGATGGCGTTTAGTTTTTCTCGACTTACAATTTTTGATTTCATCCGCGTAAGCTCCCCTTCATTTTCATAAGGCAGCTTTTCATAGAGAAACTTCGCTACTACGGTGCTCAATATAGAGTCGCCTAAGTACTCCAAGCGCTCAAAACTCAAGACAGCTCCTTCTTCATCTTTTTGATTCATGGAGCGATGGATAAAGGCTTTTTGATACAATTCTGTATCACGAACCTTGTACCCAAGAATTTCTTTTAGGAAAGGGAAAAGAGGGTTACTGTCCCCTGAGGAAAGCCAACTTGTGGAAAAAATTTGCACATACCAATTTAAGAAATTTCTTTGAACATAACGCATGCATTATGTCCACCGAAACCGAAGGTATTTGAAAGGGCTACTTTCACCTCTCTTTCTTGTGCTTTTCCAAAGGTAAAATTCAACTTAGGATCAATATTTTCGTCTGCAGTACTATGGTTTATTGTTGGCGGAACAATATTGTGTTTAATAGACAGTACCGAAGAAATGGCTTCAATTGCACCCGCGGCCCCCAACAAATGTCCCGTCATGGATTTTGTTGAATTGATATTAATGCTATAGGCATGATCGCCAAAAACATCAAGAATGGCCTTAGACTCAGCAATATCTCCCAATGGGGTTGATGTTCCATGCATATTGATGGCATCGACGTCTTCGGGCTGAAGTTGTGCGTCTCTTAAGCAATTTAGCATCACATTTTTTGCTCCAATCCCTTCGGGATGTGGTGCCGTCATATGGTGCGCATCTGCTGAGAGGCCACCCCCTACAAGTTCTGCGTAGATTTTTGCTCCTCTAGCTTTTGCATGTTCGTATTCTTCTAGGATAAGTGTCCCAGAGCCTTCTCCCAAAACAAAGCCATCACGGTCTTTGTCAAATGGGCGTGAAGCCGATGCAGGATCGTCATTTCTAGTAGAAAGGGCATGCATGGCATTAAAACCGCCAATACCGGCGTAGGTAACCCCAGCTTCTGATCCTCCGGCAACAATAACGTCAGCATGATTTAGACGAATGTAGTTCAAGGCGTCTATCAACGCATTAGCCGAAGAAGCACAGGCCGATACTGTAGCAAAGTTTGGTCCACGAAAACCATATTTAATGGAGATCATCCCTGGAGCGATATCGGCAATTAGTTTAGGAATGAAAAAAGGATTAAAACGCGGTTTTAAGTCGTTCGCTGCAAAATTGAGCACCTCATTTTGGAAGGTCTCTAAACCGCCAATTCCAGCCCCCCAGATAACCCCAACTCTATCTTTATCAATAGTGTCTAAGGGGAGTTGAGCATCTTCTATTGCTTCTGTTGATGAAACTAAAGCATATTGTGCAAAGCGGTCTAGTTTTCTAGCCTCTTTGCGGTCAAAATGGTCAAGGGGATCAAAGTTTTTTAGTTCGCAAGCAAATTGGGTTTTGAAATTGCTCGCATCAAAATAAGTGATAGGGGCAGCTCCACTTTTTCCGGAAATTAAACCCTCCCAATAATCTGAGAGGGTATTTCCGATAGGAGTTAAAGCACCCAATCCGGTAACTACTACGCGTCTTGGATTCATATAACAAAAATTTAGCTCGCTTGTTCGATGTATTGAATGGCTTGACCTACAGTTGCGATATTTTCTGCTTGGTCATCTGGAATTTGGATATCAAATTCTTTTTCAAATTCCATAATTAACTCTACTGTGTCTAGTGAATCTGCTCCTAGATCATTAGTAAAACTTGCTTCAGTTACTACTTCGTTTTCGTCAACACCTAGTTTATCAACGATAATGGCTTTGACTCTTGATG
>WTJB01000197.1 GCA_011526335.1 Candidatus Arcticimaribacter sp. | reverse complement strand
TGAGTGGGTAACATCCAATATGGTAGGGGCTATTTCTCGCATGGCGGGAAGTCCACGAAAGTCAACAATCAGATCGGTATAACCAAATTGTGTCCCCCGATCGGTTATCCAAGCCGAATAGTTGCCGCTATCTTTTACTTTTTGTACAGCAAACTGCATGCTTTCTGGGCTCATGAATTGCCCTTTTTTCAGGTTAACGACTTTTCCTGTCTGGGCAGCGGCCACCACTAAATCGGTTTGTCGTACTAAAAAAGCCGGGATTTGTAATACATCTACATACTGTGCGGCTAGGGCTGCATCGCTCGCTTCGTGAATGTCGGTTAGGGTGGGGATATCAAATGTATCGCCAACCTTTTTTAAAATCGCTAAAGCTTTTTCGTTCCCGATGCCCGTAAAGCTGTCTATACGACTGCGGTTTGCTTTTTTAAAGCTCCCTTTAAAAATAAAGGGGATCTCTAATTTCTCTGTGATGGCATTGATTTTTTCTGCTATTTCGAGTGCCATTTCTTCTCCTTCTATGGCACAAGGGCCAGCAATAAGGAAAAATTGTTTTGATTGGGCGTGATTTATACGGGCTAATGCAGAAAAATCCATCGGTTATTTTTTTGACAAAAATACCTTTTTTCGCTCAATAATGCATGCAAATAAAAAGGAGCTTTTCCAATTCAAAGTCAATAATATACTCCTATCTTTGCCGCTGTAAAAATTACCGCATGCACGCTATAAAAAACATTGCCATCATTGCTCACGTCGATCACGGAAAAACGACCTTGGTCGATAAGATCATGCATCATTGCGAACTCTTTCGCACGAATGAAAACAAAGGAGAACTCATCCTAGACAACAATGACTTGGAGCGTGAACGCGGGATTACCATCTTATCCAAGAACATTTCGGTGACGTATAAGAACACCAAAATAAACATCATTGATACTCCGGGTCACGCCGATTTTGGCGGGGAAGTAGAACGTGTTCTCAACATGGCCGATGGGGTATTGCTCTTGGTGGATGCCTTTGAAGGGCCTATGCCGCAAACGCGTTTTGTGTTGCAAAAGGCTATTGATCTAAAGCTAAAACCCATTGTTGTTGTCAATAAAGTAGACAAAGAAAACTGTACCCCAGAAGAAGTGCACGAGTCCGTATTTGACTTGATGTTCGAATTGGGTGCAGAAGAGTGGCAGTTGGATTTTCCTACCGTGTACGGTTCTGCCAAAAACAATTGGATGAGCGAAGACTGGAAAGTGCAAACCGAAAATGTAGAGCCTTTACTCGATATGGTGTTGGAGCATGTTCCTTCGCCAAAAGTAGAGGAGGGGACCCCCCAAATGCTCATTACTTCCCTTGATTTTTCTGCTTATACCGGGCGTATCGCCATCGGAAGATTGCAGCGTGGAAAATTGACTACGGGAATGAGCGTTTCTCTTGTGAATAGAGAGGGCGAAGTAAGCAAACAACGCATCAAAGAATTGAACTTGTTTGACGGTCTTGGTCGTGTAAAAGTAGACGAAGTCAATGCCGGAGATATTTGTGCTGTAATCGGATTAGAGCAGTTTGAGATTGGTGATACGATCGCGGATGCAGAAAATCCAGAAGCCTTACCCACAATTGCCATAGACGAACCCACCATGAGTATGTTGTTTACCATCAACGATTCTCCTTTCTTTGGACAGGACGGAAAGTTTGTTACCTCGCGTCATATCAAAGATCGTTTGGAGAAAGAATTGGAACGCAACTTGGCCATGCGCTTGCAAGAAACCAATTCGGCGGATAAGTTTATTGTTTTTGGTCGTGGGGTACTGCACCTATCGGTATTAATCGAAACCATGCGCCGCGAGGGATACGAATTACAAATTGGGCAACCACAAGTAATCATCAAAGAAATTGACGGGGTAAAACACGAACCTATAGAAGAGTTGACCATCGACTTACCGGAGAATGTTTCCGGAAAAGCCATTGAAATGGTCACCCTACGAAAAGGAGAAATGTTGAGCATGACCCCGAAAGGCGAGCGTATGGTATGCGAATTTATTGTCCCTTCGCGTGGGATTATTGGTTTGCGAAACCAATTGCTTACTGCAACGGCAGGGGAGGCGATTATGAATCACCGTTTTAAAGAATTTGCTCCCTATAAAGGCGATATTCCAGGCCGTATCAACGGGTCGATGATTTCTATGGAAAAAGGGAATGCAATTCCTTACTCACTTGACAAACTGCAGGAACGTGGAAAATTCTTTGTAGCACCCAATGAAGAAGTCTATACCGGGCAAGTCATTGGCGAAAACTCTCGTGGGGATGATATGGTCATCAATGTAACCAAGACCAAAAAGCTTTCGAATGTTCGTTCTGCTGGGGCAGATGATAAAGTTAAACTGGCTCCTCCGATAAAATTCTCTTTAGAAGAAGCATTGGAATACATTCAGGGCGATGAGTATGTTGAGGTTACCCCCAACCACCTTCGGTTAAGAAAAGTCTATTTGGACGAAAATGAACGTAAACGTCAAGCGTCTAAGGTAGGCTAAGCCTAAAAAAATCAGTTCTGCTTTATTGGGGTGCGGCCTTTTTTGCCGACAGCAAAACCTTGTGATAATCGGCAATACGGGCATGGGCACTACCATCAATCCATAAGATGACAAAGAGCATCCCGAGGGTAGTGATCAAACTGGCCCGCCAGTAGGGTTGCTTAAGGAATAAAATCCCTAAAGCGCATAGGACGATGATGATGGGAATAGCCGTAAACACAATGGTTTTATATTCTTTTAAGGTCGCCTCTGCGCGTTCGATTTCTGCATCGAGAAATGCGGTCCTATTTTCATTATAGGCCATTTCAAATTGGGTAATTCTTGTTTTGTTGGTATAAAACAAGCCTAAACCAATAATGAACAATAAGCTTCCTGCGATAAGGGTAGGAAGGATATAAGCACGGGCGATATCGGTTTTTCCCCATTGCCAAAAGCCTAGGCTTGTAGCCATAAATAGAAGTCCAAATACCATAAAAAAAGGTGTGGAAACCAATTCTGCTTTTGCCCAGTCGGTAGCGGCTTTGAGTAAATCCATTGTTGTATTTATAAGATGATAGCGAATTTACGCTTTTGCGGGCATTGTTTTATGATAGTCGGGGAGGATTTGGGCCACATGATGTTCTAGATGAACTAAATAGTCCCAAATTAAATAAGCCAGGGAGCTTGTTTCTCCTGGGTTTGGGCGATGCATACAGATGTTATGAAAATTGTGTTGTGTGGTTTCTCGGTAAAGCAATGCTATGGGTAAACCTTCTAATAAAACGGCCAAATGCTGGTTGACGGTCACCCAAGTGTCAATCACTTCTTCTTGGGTTCTGTTTTGGTAGTTGTTTTGCTTCACCCATTGGTCTTGGTCATAACCTTGAAAGATAAAATCCGTTTGGGTAGTTGCCCGTAAAAAGCGCTGGTGATTGTTATAGGCCGAATCGATCAGGTGCCCCAATACTTCTTTTTTTGACCATTGGTTGGGGTGATCTTTATGGGCAAAATCTTCTGCAGCAATCAATGCCACCAGTCGCACGAGAAGAAGGTTCTATGTTTCCT
>WTJB01000137.1 GCA_011526335.1 Candidatus Arcticimaribacter sp. | reverse complement strand
TCCTAATACTGACCTCAAAGTTGTCTTGCTACAAAACTACCAATGGAATAGCGCGCGATTGGCTCCTCCTCCCCAGTACAATGTAGGGGCACAACTTGTTTATCGTTATGATTTACCCACACAATATGACGGAGGCAACGAATTTCTTTTTTTCAACACCAAGGACCTAAGGGTACTCAACCCCAGTGTAAGCTTTGTCAACCTGGGGGAACTCTACCAACACTATCTTTATACCGATGCGCCGAGGAAAGATCTCCCTTACACCTATTTCCCTGATATCAATGGAAATTTTGTTATTGAAACTTTACAAGGAGATGACCACCACACCGAAGCTGACTACAGTGAAGTCTATTTTAGTCTAGCGCGGCAATACGGATTGAATGATGAGGAAATTTATATCTATGGAAAGTTCAACAACTACGAGCTAACAGAAGAAAACAAGATGGTTTACAACCCTAACCTTGAGCTTTATGAAGGTATTTTACTCCTAAAACAAGGCTTTTACAATTACAGTTACGTACGTAAGTTGGACAATCAATTGGACAAGCTCAACATTTCTGGGAACCACGCACAAACCGAAAACAATTACTTGGTTTTGGTTTACCACCGAAGCATAGGCGCGTTGTACGACGCTCTGGTTGGTTATGGTGAGCAACAATCCTTTTCATTACAACGCTAAAACGAATTATTTTCCATTTTGTAAAAGCAATTCTTTTTTTGCTTAACTTGCTATATATTAAGTAAATAATTATGTTTCAGCAAGTCACCAAAGGAATCAAAATATCGGTACTTACGAAGTATCAAGGGGCTTTGTTGAAAAACAACATCCCAAGCTACGCTTTCCGCTATACCGTACGCATCGAAAATCAAGGAAAAGATGTTGTTCAACTGATCAATCGCCATTGGAAAATCATGGAGTCCAACGGTCGTCCACATTTTGTCGATGGAGCAGGCGTTATAGGGAAAAAACCCATCCTTAAATCAGGCGAAGTTCACACCTATCAATCGAATTGTGTACTCTCATCCCCCATTGGAGCCATGAATGGTTTTTACACTATGGTCAACTTCACCTCTGCCCAAGAATTTGATGTCGAAATACCCACCTTTAAGCTTGCCGCAACCTTTGCTATGAATTGATCATTTTTTTTTAATTTCCCCAAAAAACAAATGACCATGAATAGTTACCCTAGCTTTCCCAAAGCTATTAACGAACCGGTAAAAGAATACCGCCCAAAAAGCCCTGAATCAGTGGCTGTTTTAGCTAGTTATAAAACTTTATATACTCAAAATACCTATGTTCCACTAACCATTAACGGAGCAAAAATAACAACACAAGCTAAAGGTGAAATGCGCCCTCCGCACGACCACCAGCACTGTCTTGGTCATTACGCTTTAGCCGGGAAAAAAGAAGTCGAGCAAGCCATAGAAAGCGCCTTAGCTGCTAGAATACAATGGAGTAGACTTTCTTTTGAGCAACGTGCAACCATATTTCTTCGCGCTGCAGATTTAATTGCAGGTCCTTATCGCGCCAAAATTAATGCAGCAACCATGTTGGCTCAGTCCAAAACAATACATCAAGCTGAAATTGACGCAGCTTGCGAGTTTATCGACTTTTTACGTTTCAATGTGCAGTTTGCAGAAGAAATATATGCTGAGCAACCCAATTCAGGCGATGGCGTTTTTAATCGTTTATCTTACCGTCCTTTAGAAGGTTTCATTTATGCTGTTAGTCCATTCAATTTTACTGCTATTGCAGGTAATCTTTCAGCAGCTCCAGCTTTGATGGGGAACACCATTGTTTGGAAACCTAGTGATCATCAAATGCTCTCTGCCCATGTTATTATGGAAGTTTTTGAAGAAGCAGGACTCCCGCCTGGAGTTATAAATATGGTAATGGGAGACCCAGAAATGATTACCAATACGGTACTGGCATCACCTGATTTTGCTGGCATCCATTTCACCGGTTCTACCTTTATATTTAAGTCTATATGGAAAAAAATTGGAGAAAATATACACCAGTACAAAAGCTATCCGCGCATTGTAGGTGAAACAGGCGGAAAAGATTTCATTGTTGCGCACCCAAGTTCAAATGAAGCTGAAGTTGCTACCGGAATTGTTCGTGGAGCGTTTGAATTTCAAGGGCAAAAATGTTCTGCGGCATCGCGTGTTTATCTTCCAAAATCTAAAGCAGATGCTATTTTAGCAAAGGTTAAAGAAGACCTTGAGAGTATTTCAATGGGTAGTCCAGAAGACTTTTCAAATTTTGTGACCGCCGTAATTCATAAAGGGGCGTTTGATCGTTTGAAAGAAGCAATTGATGCTGCAAAAAACAGTACTGAAGTTGAAATTTTCCATGGCGGAAATTACGATGATAGCAAAGGGTATTTTATTACACCCACGGTTTTAGTTACCACTAACCCTAACTATGACACCATGGAGCGAGAACTCTTTGGTCCTGTGGTGACAGTTTATATTTATGAAGATAATGACTTTGAAGCAACCTTAAAGTTGGTCGACCAAACCTCTGACTACGCGTTAACAGGAGCTATTTTTGCCCACGACCGTTATGCAGTAGAACATGCCTTAGTTGCACTAGAAAATAGCGCAGGGAACTTTTACGTGAACGATAAACCTACAGGAGCTGTTGTTGGACAACAACCCTTTGGTGGGGCTAGAGCTTCGGGTACCAACGATAAAGCCGGATCAAAACTCAATCTTTTACGATGGGTCTCTCCACGTTTGATTAAAGAACCATTACTAACCCCAAAGGATTATCGCTATCCATTTTTAGGGGAATAAAATTTTGTTAAATGATTCTATAAGTAAGTAGGGTTGATCTACCTTTGGATCAACCTTAAATACTTACTTATGAAAACCTCAATACTAACAACTTTTACATGCCTTTTTGCCATTGGACTCGTCTATGCCCAAAACGATGACGTGAAATACAGAGTCATTAAGGAATATGATGAAAACGGAAATATTGTCCGTTATGATTCAACCAATGTTTATTTTGCAAAACACTCAAAAAACACCATTCACTATTCATTTAGTGATAAATTTTCTGATAGTCTAATTGAAGGATTAGATTTTATTGGCGAAAAAATGAGGGTGTTTATTTCAGATTCTATCGCCACTCACCTCGATCATTTTTTAGATGGAAAAGGAGTGCACATTTGGATGGATGATTTGAATCATGATGACCTTGGTGAAAAATATTTTTTAGAATGGACTGCTAAAGACAGTTTAATGGAGAAAAATAGAATCAAATTCTTCTACGGTGGTGATGAAAATGACTCCATTAGAAAAATACAATTGGAACGTGAATTGTAAAAGGTTGAACAGCGTTTGAAGAAAAAAACAAAAAAGAAAAAAAGAAATAGACAGTAATCAACTAAGGGTGCAGTGGTAGATGAACTACTTTTTTGGTTTCAAAAAATGCCTCGTCAAAATGGTTGGATAAATCAAATTGCTGTGCTTTGGTAAAAGAAGCTAATTCTTCTGTCAAATCGCCTCCTTTTAGATATAAAATTCCGTTCCCTAACCGATGTGACCCTTTGTTTTTAATATTTTTTCTTACCCATGGCACAAAATCTTC
>WTJB01000219.1 GCA_011526335.1 Candidatus Arcticimaribacter sp. | reverse complement strand
CAGCAATGATGGTCAATACAAAAGCCGACAACGGAAGGCTGTAGCGTTTATGACGAACCAGTAAATGGTTGTTGATCAACACCGAGCCACTCTTACGCTCTTCCTCAATAAAACGATTAAGATCGCTGAATTGAAGGGTTTCGGCTGTATATTTTAAAGGCGCTAATTCTTGAATTTCAAAATCGAACAAGGTGTCTTTTTTGTTTGCCTTTTCGTAATATTCTTTATCCCCATCTAGGGTTCGTTTTCCGTAGTTTATCATACGAAAAAGGGAATCTTCTTCCATCCACCGGATGGATTGCGCAAAAATCTTAAACTTCAGTTCTTCTCCTTCGAAGTGTTCCAAGGTAAAGTTGGTTCCCCGCAAACGATCGGGATTGTAACTGCTCACAAAAACATACTCATTCTCGTTGATTTGTTTAAACAAATCTGAGGTTTGACGATCTTGAACTCTTTTTGTCATGTATTTATAACGAAAAGCATTGTAGCCTTCACTGGCTTTGGGAACAATATACATCCCCCCAACAAACGCAAACAGGGCGATAAAACCTGCCGCAATCAAATACGGACGAAGAAAACGTGTAAAGGAAATTCCTGAACTTAGTATGGCTATTATTTCGGTATTGTTGGCCAGTTTTGAGGTAAACCATATCACAGCTAAAAACAGAAATATAGGGAAAAGCAGATTCCCAAAATACCAGGTAAAATCGATGTAATAGCTTAGAATTTCAGCAAAAGGCACTTCATTTTCTTTTAGCTTATCTACATTTTCTGCAATATCCGCCATGATACCAATGGGGATAAACAGCAGGATCATCACAAAAAATGTGATTAAATAACGTACGATGATATAGCGATCTATTTTTTTGATCATACTACAAGCGTTTGTCCATCTGTTTTACCATCTTGTTCTTCCAGGAAGTAAATTCTCCTGCTATGATTTTTTCTCTTGCTTGACGCACCAAAGCTAAATAAAATCCGAGATTATGGATGGTAGCAATTTGTTTTCCTAGAAGTTCGTTTACGGTGAATAAGTGTCTTAAATAAGCTTTAGAATATTCTCTATCGACAAAAGTCGTCCCTTCTGGGTCAATTACAGAGAAATCATTTTCCCACTTTTTATTTTTGATGTTTATGGTGCCGTGGGCAGTAAAGAGCATACCGTTTCGGGCATTTCGGGTAGGCATGACACAGTCAAACATATCTACCCCCAAGGCTATATTTTCAAGAATATTTATGGGCGTCCCCACCCCCATTAAATAACGCGGCTTATCCTCAGGCAAGATTGCACAAACCACATCCGTCATCGCGTACATTTCTTCGGCCGGTTCCCCTACTGAAAGTCCTCCTATAGCATTCCCCAAGGCATCTCTTGAGGCTATAAATTCTGCAGATTGTTTTCTCAAATCCTTGTATGTGCTCCCTTGCACTATAGGAAACAAGGTTTGTTTGTATCCGTATAAATAAGGGCTTTTTTTGTCTTGTGCTATACAACGGTCTAACCACCGATGCGTCATGTGCATAGAGGCCTTGGCGTAGTTATAATCGCAAGGATAAGGGGTACATTCATCAAAAGCCATGATGATATCGGCACCTATTTTACGCTGAATGTCTATCGCATTTTCTGGCGTAAAAAAGTGATAGGAACCGTCGATGTGGGACTTGAATTTAACCCCTTCTTCTTTAATTTTTCGGTTGGCTGAAAGAGAATACACCTGGTACCCCCCAGAATCGGTTAAAATGGGCCTATCCCAATTCATAAATTGGTGTAAGCCACCGGCTTGTTCCAAAATATCTACTCCTGGACGCAAATACAGGTGGTAGGTGTTCCCTAAAATGATATCAGGATTGATCTCTGTTTTCAGTTCCCTTTGATGGACACCCTTTACTGTGGCGGCGGTTCCTACAGGCATAAAGATGGGGGTTTGTATCTTCCCGTGGTCGGTTATAATTTCTCCGGCGCGCGCTTTTCCTTTAGGATCGGTATGTGAACAATTGAATTTCATCTAAAAAATATCGCCCCAAAGATAAATAACTCTACTAGAAATGACTTGTTTTTGAAAGATTATAAAATGTTGATAAGGCAAGAATAAAGTTTGTACTATCCCTTTTGCACATGGCAGACAAAACCCTACTTTTGTTTAAAAATTAAGATACTGCAAATGCAAGCAAACCAATCCCATGAAGCTATTGTTTCACAAGTAAGAAGAGATATTTTACGCATGGTACACAAAGTAAATTCTGGTCATCCGGGGGGATCCTTGGGCTGTACAGAATTTTTTGTTAGCCTGTACTTTGACATCATGGAACTTTCAACAGATTTTTCTATGGATGGAATAAACGAAGATCTCTTCTTTTTATCCAACGGTCACATCTCTCCTGTGTTCTACAGTGTGTTGGCCCACAGAGGCTTCTTCCCTGTTAAGGAACTCAATACGTTTCGTTTAATTGATTCTAGACTTCAAGGCCACCCCACAACGCATGAAGGACTTCCAGGAGTGCGTATAGCTTCGGGTTCTTTGGGGCAAGGTTTATCCGTTGCCGTAGGGGCCGCACAAGCCAAAAAATTAAATAACGACAGTCATTTGGTTTACGCTTTACTCGGAGACGGGGAATTGCAAGAGGGTCAAAATTGGGAAGCCATCATGTATGCTGCTGGAAAAGGGGTAGATAACTTAATTGCCACGGTAGATCTCAATGGAAAACAGATTGACGGTAGTACAGACGAGGTTTTGCCTATGGGAGATGTTGCCGCTAAGTTCCAAGCCTTTGGATGGGAGGTACTTTCTTTAAAAGAAGGGAATGACCTCAATGCCATTAAAGAAACCTTATTGGCGGCCAAAAATAAGACCGGACAAGGCAAACCCATTTGCATCTTAATGGAAACCGAAATGGGCAATGGTGTAGACTTTATGATGCATACCCATGCTTGGCACGGCAAAGCCCCCAATGACGAGCAATTGGAAAGTGCTTTAGCACAAAACCCCGAAACACTAGGAGACTACTAATAAAATTAAACCCGATAAAATGACAACATATACAGACCAAGGTGCACAAGATACGCGTTCAGGATTTGGTGCCGGATTAACCGAATTGGGGAGAACCAACCCTAATGTAGTTGCGCTTTGTGCCGATCTCATAGGTTCATTAAAAATGGATCAATTCATAGCCGAAAACCCGGAACGCTTTTTCCAGATTGGTATTGCAGAAGCCAATATGATGGGGATTGCCGCTGGACTTACCATAGGAGGAAAAATTCCTTTTACCGGAACCTTCGCTAACTTTTCTACCGGTAGGGTATACGATCAGATTCGTCAGTCCATTGCCTATTCTGGCAAGAATGTAAAAATATGTGCCTCTCACGCCGGAATTACCCTAGGAGAAGATGGGGCAACGCATCAAATATTAGAAGACATTGGGTTGATGAAAATGCTACCCGGCATGACGGTAATCAACACCTGTGATTTCAATCAAACCAAAGCTGCTACCCTTGCCATTGCAGAACACCAAGGCCCTGTTTACCTTCGTTTTGGTCGCCCAAAAGTAGCCAACTTTACCCCCGTAGACCAACAATTTGAAATCGGAAAAGGCATTTGCTTATCTGAAGGAACGGATGTTACCTTGGTCGCAACCGGGCACCTGGTATGGGAAGCTTTAGAAGCCGCAAAAGAATTGCATGAAAAAGGCATTTCGGCTGAAGTGATTAATATTCATACCATAAAACCCTTGGATGAAGAAATCATCATAAAATCAGTCCAAAAAACGGGATGCATCGTTACGGCAGAAGAACATAATTATTTGGGTGGTCTAGGAGAAAGTGTTGCGCGAACACTGAGTCAACATGCCCCTACCCCACAAGAGTTTGTGGCCACTCAAGACACTTTTGGTGAATCTGGGACACCCGCACAATTGATGGAAAAATATGGACTCAACGCGACTGCTATCTCGCTAGCAGCACAAAAAGTAATACAACGAAAATAAATCATTTCCCATGACCTCAAAATCTTTCTTACCTCTCCTACTCTTGATCTCCTCCTTTGCGTATAGCCAATTTAAATTTGGGGCTAAAGCAGGGTTGAATTACGATTCGCTTGGGGATCTTGAACTGACAGAACTGAATGCCGAAAACATCAACAGTGATACCAAGACAGGCTTCCATATTGGTGTTTTCGGTCATTTAGACTTATTGACCTTTTACCTAAGACCAGAATTACAATTCACTAAAAGTGAAAACCAATTTGACGATAATGGTTTTAATCTTCAAAAACTAGAAGCGCCTGTCTTGTTGGGATATAAAATTTTAGGCCCTTTAAGTGTCTTTGCAGGACCCTCCTTTCAATACATACTAGCGGAAAAAGCAGAGAACCTCAACATCAGTAGTGTTGAAGAAAATTTTACTGTTGGGCTGCAATTAGGTACAAGACTGCAAGTCGGTCGTTTTGGACTGGGTATTCGTTTTGACCGCGGGTTTACCGATAATGAAGTAACGATTTTGGGCAATAATGATATCGACATTGCAGGTAAAATTGACACCCGTCAAAAGCAATGGATCGTGAGTTTATCCTATGATCTAAAATCGAAGAAAAACCGCCAGAATAACGATTAGTTGTTGTCGTTGTCTAGGTAATCTGGGATACCGTCCCCATCCGTATCGTCTGGAACACCATCTTCATCTTCATCATATTCAAATCGTGTTGGAATGCCGTCTCCATCATCGTCAGAATCGAAATAATTAGGGACCAGATCTTCATCGGTATCGTCATTTAGTGGATTTCCATCCAAATCTACATCTTCATCTCTAGATAAAATGCCATCCCCATCGTGGTCTGCACGGGCTATGGTATAAATCAATACTTCAAAAATCAACGGAGAATAAGCCGGAATAACCCCTTGTTGACGGTTATAATAACCTAAGCCCGAGGGCATAAAAATAAGGCCTTGACCGTAATCCTCAAAAGATACCACCCCATTGTTGGCAACACTGAAAGTCCCGGGAGCAAATTTGGAAACCCCGTTTCTAAAACCACTAACTACTTGGGTGTTATCAAACCAAACAGGGCTAGTTCGCGAATCGAAAACTGTTCCGTTAAGCAACTTTCCTTCATAACTCAAATAAACAGAATCGACTACAGAGGGCTTATCTTCTACCCTTACCCCTTGCTGTGCAACAAGATGATAGAGGGTATGTTGGGTAATGTCACCATCACTGTCGGTAACCGGAATTTGTGTGGTTTCTACCAAATCTATCAAGGGAGTCTTGTTTGCATTATCCCCTGAAAGGGTATCAATAACGATTTGAATTCGTTCTGATGAAGGATTTTCAAAGTCTTCGTAATTGTAGGTATGTGATTCCAAAAAGGCGGTCAATAAAGCATCGTCTTCTACTACTTGAATAGCATAATCAATTGGGGGCTCCTCTTCCTCTTCTTCGTTTTTTTTACACGAAAGAATAAAAAGAAAACTAAGGAGTAATAATAAGGCTGATTGCTTTTGAATCATTCGATAAAATTTGCTGTGCAAGATACAATTTTACTTGATTTAATATGAAAATTTAACGTAGTTTTAAAGCATGAGAATTGATCAATATTTATGGTGCTTACGGTATTTTAAATCTCGAACACTAGCCTCAACAGCGTGTAAAAAAGGACAAGTCCGAATCAACACCCAGGTAGTAAAACCCTCCCGAGAGGTAATTCCAACAGACAAAGTAGAAGTGAGGATCAGGCAAATCAATTATGAATTTACTGTTTTGGACATTCCAAAATCAAGAATCGGCGCCAAGTTGGTGGATATTTATCGGATGGACACCACCCCTAAAACGGCCTTTGAAGCGCAAGAAATGCAAGACTATTCTCAAGAATACTACAGACAAAAGGGCGAGGGCCGTCCCACCAAAAAAGATCGGCGCGAACTGGATGACTATAGAGAAGATATTTAAGTTAGTTCTTCGCTCGGTAACGTAAGGTAGAATACGCCACCCCAAATGCTGGACTAACAAGGTGCTCTAGCCCCATTTCTCTTAGACCAATTTTAATGAGTGCTTGGTGGTGAATTGCATGATCTAAACAATACAATAACTCTCTGGCTATAGAGGTTGAAATGGCCGATAAGGGAGATTCTTCTGAAGAAAGTATAAGATCCTTTGTTTCGTCTAAATCACTAAAAAAAGAAGATAAATCTTCCATGATCGCGATGGCGTAAAGCGGGTCATTTTGGATATGCTTGTCTCTTAGTCGTGCATCGTAATTGACTTTCCCCAAGGCTATACCCGCCTTTAAGCAACTATAAAATTCAACAGAGTGTCTCAGGTGTTCGCCAACAGCTACCTGATTGAGTTGTTTGCACTTAAAAGTGTAGTGTTCTGGACTAAGGTCTTTACATAAAGAAATCAGATCTTGAAAAAGAGTAAGGTGTAAATTCATACAGCAGTCTGGGTGGCCGTTTTTATCAATTCGGTTAAAAAAGGGAACAAAGGTTTTGGCCTATAACCTAATGCCCTATTCTGTTTACTAAGTTCATAAATTATATCCATATGAAAAAAAATGTCTTGATATGCTTTTACAAGCTTGTACTTTGGATCATAAATATGGGTAGGTTCTGCATTTACACCATTGATTTCAATGATTTTAAAATCCTTTCCCTCCAAAAGGGATTCCCAATTTTTAAATTTTATATCAAAACGACCATAGTGTAGGCCCGGAAGTTGGTTGGCCCAGTGTGTTATTAGATCCTCTAATCTTGGAGTATTCAAATGACAAGAGTCCATGAATTTTGTCCCGAGATTATGGCTCCCCACAGGTTCAACCAAAAAAGATTCTCCCTCTTCTAAAACACGGTTCCATTGATCATCAAATTTTGTTTTCAACATTTTTCTTCGATGATAAATACGTTCGTTTTGAGAGATTAATTCCCCTAATGTATCTCGCCCATTCCCCCTTAGGGTACAAAACGCTTTGGTGGTTATAGAGCTAATGTGACATTTTTGAGCCTTGGGAAAACGATAAAACAATATTCCTGCTTCATTGGGGTAGTCGCAATAGGATTGCATCAAGGCAGCGTTCCCATTTAATCGATTAATTTTTTCTACAAATTCATTCTTTGAGGCAATAACATAAACCCCTTTTCCGCGCTCTCCACAGTCAGGCTTTAAGACCAAAGGAAAATGAATATTACTTTGTTCAAACAGCCTTAGTCCCACATCAGCCGGCGTTTTTTCCGGTATTCTTACCGTAGTCGGAATCCAAGCGTGTGGCAGCTTTTTTAAGTAATGGTGTTTTGAAGATTCTAGTGCTCCACTATTGTTCATCAAAGGGTTAACCGCAGTAAAATACGTGGGATGTCTTGCTTTTAACGCCAAAAAAAACCAGTAAAAATAGGCCGGTATGTATAGCAAGTAAAAGGGCCAAAATTCATAGTTCAACCAACGCTTCCAAACAGGAGACAGGCTCAATGCGCCCAATGAAGATCGGCTTTGGCTTGTAATGCTTTGGGCTCTTTCAGCCATTTTGTACGTGTGTTAATCCAAGAGGTTTTGTAAAACAAATATAATTTTTCTTGTTGTATCAAATAGGCTTCGGGATTTATTTCTACCTGATTGCCCTTGGCCATGGCATAGGCACACCAGCCCCCGTATTGGGGTAAATAATTTTCTGGAGCACTTTTAAACTTTTCTTTATTGGCCATGGAAGCAAACCAATAGGTAGCCCCTTTATAAAGTAGGGCATTCTCTTCTTTCCCTTTAAGGGGATTTTCGGCTTCAAAATAGCTCACTAGGTCATAGCCCTCAATGGCTACCCCATCTTTGTTTAGATTGTAGGTTTTTTCTGCATTTTGAGCATAAACAAATGCGCCAAACTGAAATAGAAAAAGGATGAATAGCGGTTTAAATTTCATAGCGGTTAAGTTTTAGAGTTTAAATTTGTGTAATTTTATATGACAATTTAGACAAATATGAACAAAAATGGTACCCTTTTACTCAATGCAGAAAAAATAAAGCTCAGTACGCGAAGAATTGCCTTTCAGATCCTTGAAAGTAACTTTTCTTCCCCTGAAGTTCATTTGGTAGGCATCGAAAAAAACGGGGTCGTTTTTGCACGACGTATCCAAGCCATTTTAGATGAAATTGCTCCTTTTAAAACCCATTTTTCGTCTCTGTCCATCGATAAAAGAAACCCACATTCCCCCATAAAGTGTACACAAGATTTACACAAAATGAAAGAGATGCCAGTGGTTGTAATCGATGATGTTCTCAACACTGGAAGTACACTAATGTTTGCCGTGAAGTATTTATTGGACTTTCCTGTATCGCATTTAAAAACGGCGGTTTTGGTCAATCGAAACCATAAAAAGTATCCGATAAAAGGGGACTTTAAAGGCATTTCGCTATCCACCTCCATCAATGAACATATTGAGGTCATTTTTGACAGCGATAAAGAAGGAGTGTATCTAAGCTAGGCCATTTTTTAGCTCCAAAACGAGTTCTTCAACGGTTTTATTATCTGTTGTTAGATGTACTTTAGCTTGTTGGTAAAAGGGTGCCCTTTCAAACAAGTGCTTTCCTATAAACTCTACCAAAGCCTCCCGATCCGAAAGATGAGAAATCATGGGACGTTTTGCTCTTTCATCGAAAAGTCTATCGACCAAAGAAGGAATACTAGTTTTTAGATAAACAGCGGTATGCGATGAGTCGGAAATTTGCTGCATGGTGTCAAAATAACAAGGGGTTCCGCCCCCCAAAGAGACAATGGCAGGTTCAGGAGAATGGATCAAATCCAAAACGGCTTGGTATTCGAATTTACGAAATGCTATTTCCCCCTCTTCTTGAAAAATAGCAGCAATCGACTTCCCTTTTTGGGTTTCTATATACTCATCTAAATCGATAAAGGGCAGGGCTAACACCTGAGATATTTTTTTTCCTAGGGTAGACTTTCCGCACCCCATATAGCCAAGAAGAAAGATTGATTTCAAACTTTTTTTTTAGGTGGTCCAAATTTAGCCAATTAGTTCTTGAATAATTAATATTTGCACGTATATTTGCAGCCTCAAAAAGTAACGACTTGGTAGCTCAGTTGGTAGAGCATCTCCCTTTTAAGGAGAGGGTCCTGGGTTCGAGCCCCAGTCAAGTCACTTCTTTCCAAAAGCGCACGTGGCGGAATTGGTAGACGCGCTAGGTTGAGGGCCTAGTGGGAGTTAAATCCCGTGGAAGTTCGAGTCTTCTCGTGCGCACTTTCTATTTCCTTTTTTTTTATCCCTTTTTTTTTGTAACTTCGTTTAAGCTTTCTAACTGAGGTTTAGACACATGAAAAGGATTAAGAACAGCTTTAGTATCAAAAATTTGGAGAATATCTCCGGAATAAAAGCGCACACCATACGTATATGGGAGAAAAGATACAATCTCCTATCCCCAGAGCGAACTGACACCAACATACGTAGGTACTCTCTTGACAGCCTCAGAAAGCTGCTTAATATTACACTCCTGTATAACCACGGATTTAAGATTTCAAAAATAGCGAACCTTGAAGAAGGAGAAATTCCATTTTTGGTCCGTGATATTGCTTTAAAGTCAAACTCTGAGCAGGTCTCCATTAACGCATTCAAACTATCTATGGTCAACTTTGATACCGTGATGTTTGACGCTACTTTCGATGAGTTGATGAACAATAAAGATTTTGATTTTATCTTTATGAAGATCTTTGTGCCTTTGATGAGTGAATTGGGAATTCTTTGGCAGACGGGAGCCATTTCACCCTCCCATGAACATTTTGTCACCAACCTCATCAAACAAAAAATTCATATACAAACTGAGCTGATTCAACGTAAACACACCCCAAAAAACAATGTTTCCTCATTTGTATTGTATCTCCCCGAGAACGAAATACATGAGCTTAGTATATTGTATCTAAATTACCATATTCTTAGCAAAGGGTTCAAAACTATATTCTTAGGACAGTCGGTACCTACCTCTAGCCTTAAAACGATATTGAGCTACAGTGAAAACCTTCATTTTGTTACCTACTTGACGGTAGAACCCAATCGGGAAGAAATCGAAGAATATCTCAACAATTTTCAGCAAGATATTCTCGAGGACACCGAATCAAAACTCTCTATATTTGGTCCTCAAACCCAATATATAGTAAATTTCAAACTGCCAGACAACATTCATGTCTACACCGAAATCCAACCCTTTCTAAAGGAGCAGCTTCAGATAGAAGTTTTTGTTTAACTTTTTTGTATATTTATTAAAAAAAACGTTGGCCTTACAACGTGGATTGCTATAAGTATATGAAAAATTTATTTGACCAAGTATCTAGAGATTGCAGTAGAGCGGTTACCGTAGCCTACAGCACCTCCTTTTCGTTGGCGACCAAAATGTTGCATCCCAGTATACGAAAAGACATTTACAACATCTATGGTTTTGTCCGCTTTGCAGACGAAATTGTGGATAGTTTTCATGCCTATGACAAAAAAGAATTACTCGATCGATTTGAGGAAGATCTTTATCATGCACTCGAAAACAAAATAAGTTTGAATCCAATTCTCAATGCCTTTCAAGAAACCTATAATCACTACGGCATAGACAAAGGGCTGGTAGAAGCCTTTATGCAAAGCATGCGTTGGGATCTTGACAAAAAAAATTACTTGACCAGAGAAGACTATAAGGCCTATATATATGGGTCTGCAGATGTGGTAGGGCTTATGTGTTTAAAGGTTTTTGTAAAAGGAAACCAGGAACAGTATGAAGAATTGAAACCCTCTGCAATGGCTTTAGGTTCAGCTTTTCAGAAAGTGAATTTTCTGCGTGATTTAAAAGCGGATTTAGAAGGTCTGGAAAGATCCTACTTCCCCGAGGTCAATCTAAGCGAGTTTACGGATCAGGACAAAACAAAAATAATTCAAGAGATTGATGACGATTTTCGCATGGGGTTAAGTGGTATTTTTCGTCTACCCGACGAAGCACGCTTTGGGGTATATACAGCCTACAAGTACTATTATAAGCTTTTGAAAAAGTTAAAACGAACGCCATCAAAAAAAATAAAATCAGCACGCATCAGAGTACCAAACTATCAAAAAATGAGTGTTTTGGCTCGTTCGTATGTCAATTATCGATTTAACTTACTATAAGCCCTTATGAATACAGTTTTTTGGATTGGAATTTACCTCATCACTTTTGTTGTGATGGAATTTATGGCATGGTTTTCACACAAATATATCATGCACGGCTTTTTATGGTCATTGCATAAAGATCACCACAAAAAAGATCACGGATCTTGGTTTGAGCGCAACGACTTCTTTTTTACCTTTTACGCTGCCATAAGCATTTTACTAATGGTATTGTGGGGAGAATATGGATTTTGGGCCGGTTTCCCGATGGCGGCGGGGATATTCACCTATGGTGTAGCCTATTTTTTGGTCCACGATATCTTTATTCATCAACGGTTTAAAATCTTTCGTAACACCAACAATCGTTATGCCAAGGGTTTAAGAAGAGCGCATAAAATGCATCACAAAAACATTCACAAAGAAGGAGGAGAATGTTTTGGCATGTTGTGGGTTCCTCGAAAATATTTCCGTTAACCTTTCGTTTTCAACCAGTCGTTTTTAAAGGTACAGCCGCGATTGGCCTTGTTGACATTGACATAGGTGTCTTCAATTTTCTCTTCCATCCATTTTTGAATGGTTTTCAATTGCTTGTCTTTTAAAGCCAATTCCTTGATACGAATATAGTCTTGGGAATAATCTGCCGTATGCTCTGGGTAGCGTTTTACCACCTTCAATAATTTGTATTTTTTGGCACCAGATTGATCTTCGTCTAGCAACGGTAAAGAAATTTCGCCCTCTTCTAAATTTTTGATTTGGTTATAGAGGATAGGATCCATCTTGGTCAACTCAAATCGGGTATCGCCCGTAACAGGATTAACGATCACTCCTTTATTGTTTCGGGTCTCTTTTTCGTCAGAAAAGTTAAAGGCTGCATTTTCAAAGGTTAGTTCTTCGGCTAAAAGTCGAGTTCTAAGAGTATCTAATGTTTTTTTTGCTTCGCCTAAAGTAAGATCGCTTACATTGGGAGTAAGTAAGATATGGCGTACATCTACCTCCTGCCCTTTTATTTTATCGACGGTCAAAATATGCCATCCAAAATCCGTCTTAAAAGGCGCAGAGACTTCTCCCTCTTGAAGGCTGAAAGCAACATCACGAAACTCCTTTACCATTCTTGGGCGCTTTCGGTGTAAAGTATATAAGCCCCCATTGGCTCTTGAACCGGGGTCTTGGGAATACAAAATCGCTTTGGATGAAAAACTCAAACCACGCTCTTCGACATCATTTTTAAAACTATTGAGTTGATTGAGGATGCGTTCTTTTTCTTCCTCACTCACTTCAGGCTCTATAACGATCTGAGCGATTTCTATTTCTGTTCCAAAAACAGGCAATTCGCTTTTAGGAATAGATTCAAAAAACACACGTACTTCTTCCGGTGTAATTTCCACTCCCTCTACAATGGTAGATTGCATCATGGAAGATAGTTTTTGAACCTTGTTGATTTGGAACAACTCCTCTCTAAAACTAAATTCGTCGGGTTTATTATAAAATTCTAAAACCTTTTCTAAACTTCCAAGCTGTTGGGTAAAGTACTCTATACTTTGATCTACATAACTATATACTTCGGCATCGCTTACTTCTAGACTATCTTGTATGGCATGATGCGCATAAAGTTTATCTTCCATCAATTTTCCAAGCAATTCACAACGACTAATGCCTTGGGTAGAAATCCCTTGAGATTCCATATCGGCCACGGTTTTATCAATATCTGATTCCAGAATAACGTAATCTCCTACTACAGACAAAACCCCATCTAATTTGATGCGCTGGGGAGATGCGTCTTGGGCAACGACGGGAGCAATAAATAAAAGACTTAGGGTAAGGAATAGTCTATTGGTATACTTCAAATTTTTTGGTTTGTATGGCATCTTTCAGTATTTCTTGATCAAATTGTTTAATAAAATCGATTTTCTTTCTGTTGAATACAATTCGCTTTATGGTATTCTTAATGGTATGATACGGAGCAATTTCGTTGCGCCTTCTCACGTCATTAACGAAGAACAAATATACCTCTAAAGCATCTTCAGCATAAAAGAATTGTGATTTTTTTAAGTATTCTTCATAGTTCGCCTTTTTCTCCTGGGGAAGGAGTTTTTGAAACTCTCGTTTGGTCATCCAGAGGCTATCGGTCAGATCAAAACGATTAAAATGATAGTTTAAAGAATCTAAATAGGCATAGTCAGATTCGTCAAACCGACGAAAACGGTCTGAGATTTCCTTAAGATCAGAATTGATTATAGGCAAAACAATGTAGCGCAGTTGCAACATATCTTCATTAAGCTTGAAGTTGTTTTTATTGGAAGCATAAAATTGGCGAACTTCTTTTTCTGTTATTAAAGTATCAATCAAGGACTTGACCACAGTTTCCTTGTAGGTTCTGGCCCATAAGTCA
>WTJB01000092.1:881-3628 GCA_011526335.1 Candidatus Arcticimaribacter sp. | reverse complement strand
TTTTTATCGTTTATTACAACGCGCAAAAAATATACACCTCTTTTACAGCACCGCAAGTGAAGGGATACAAGCAGGGGAAAAAAGTCGCTTTTTGTATCAATTAACCTTAAATTCCTTGCCCCAGCACGAACTGATTGAGCATCAGTTAAGCCAACATGTTCCTTTTGAGCAGCATAAACCAGACGAAATTCAAAAAGATGCCTCCATGTTAGCTCAGTTAGCTCGTATAGCCGAAAAAGGTTTTTCTCCCTCTTCATTAGGAACCTATCTCAAAGATCCTTTTGATTTTTATTTGGAGCGGATCGTAAAAATTTCCGATCAAAACTTTTTTGAAAATCAGCTGCATCCAAAAGATAGGGGAACCTTGGTGCACGAAACACTAGAGGACCTTTACACCCCCTACGTTGGGTCGGTAATGAAACCGGAGGCCTATGATAAAATGTTGAAAAAAGTAAGTGGACTGTTAAAAGAAAAATTTGCGTTACTCTCCCCAGTAAACCCAGCCCTTACTGGGCCTAATGCATTGGTGATTTCTTCCTATGAACGTTCGATCAGGCTTTTCTTAAAAGAAGAAAAAAAACGCATTTTACAGGGCGATACCATCGAAATTTTAGCGCTAGAAAAACCCTTTTCGTTTTCAATTTCCATCCCGAATTTCGAAAAACCCATCAAAATTTTAGGGACGATAGATCGTTTAGATAAATACAACGGGCAAGTACGCGTCTTGGATTATAAAACGGGGAATATAGACGATGCCAAGCTCCGCTTCGATGATTTTGAAGACCTAAAAGGCGACTACAAGCGTCTTCCTTTGTTTCAATTGTTGATGTATGCCCTATCTTTAAAAGAAGAAAAGCAAGATTATGGCCTCCCCATAGGCGGAATCGTTCCCTTGCACGCTCCTTCAAATTATGTGTATTTATCGGGGAAAAAGGGAAGCAAAAGGGGAGAGGTAGAAACACTGATTAAACCGGAAGTACAAGAATCATTAAAAACCTTTCTTATGGAAGTTCTTACAGAACTTTTTGACCTGAAAAAGTCTTTTGTATCTTTGAGTGACTGACCATAGGCAGCACTATATTTATGGCAAAGAAAAATAAATCTAGAGAGAGACAAGATCTCAATTGGTTTTTACGCCTAATTACATTAGGGGATAGGTTTTCTGTGCGTGATTTTTACGATAGGTTAAAAAAGGGTTTTGTCGAATTTTTAATTGTATTTTTTGGGGTACTGGTTTCTTTTTCAGTAGAACAGCAAGGAGAAGATTTTGAAGATCGAGGTAAAAACATTGACAACCTTGTGGGTCTTCGGGATGAGCTTATGGAAATGAAAACCTATACAGAAGACTATATCGCAGAGAATGAGTGGGTAACAGAGCTGTATAAAGAACAATACCGCCGTTGGGAAGAAGATCACGATAGTATTTTTTTGAACTATGATGAGGTAGATGATTTCCACTATGCCCCCATGGCTTTTTATACCAACAGAAACCCTTTTAACCCTCCAAGGGTTGTATATGACGCCATAAAACTTGACGGAACATTCCGTTTTTTGGGTTCAGATATTGGTCGTTTGGTCAATGATAATTACGATGGGGTAGATCTAAAATACCTCATGATAAACACAGACAAAGAGGAAAAAGCCTATATCGATGATTTTGAGGCCAGACTGGCCAACCAATGGGTTTTTGATTTGGAAAAAATTGATGTAGAAGACAATGACTTTTGGTACAACAACCGCCGTTATATCCAAAACGATCAGTTTATCAAGTACAACCTTTTTAAGCGAATAGAGCTTTGGTACCAAATCAATGAACAGCTTCATAACTACAGCGCCACCTTGGAAAAAAACATCGAAGTGCTAAATGGGGTTATCGCCGAAGAAGAAGACCAATGGACCCTTATTTGGTGGTGGGGGGACAAACCAAGCTGGCTACAAGCTTCCCCGAAATCAACGACGGAGGAACCCCAGGACCAGGAACAGTCAACTGACCCGTAAAAAAAAGATTCTTTACCGTTTTACTTTTTAGTTTCGGTCGAAGAAAAGCGGTCTGCAGTAAAGTGTTGGCCATACCATAGGCGTTACCCTTATAGGAATTATACTCCTCTACAAAATCATTAACACAGAACGACTCGGAGAAAAGTATATGTGACCGTACTTCTTGTTGGGTAAGCGCTTCTAGGCGTTCTATAATGAGATCAAAATACTGATCGCGTAAAGCTTGGGTGTCTTCTAATCCTGGAGCAATCGGAATCAAGAAGAAACAGGCTTCTTTTCCGCTAGGGGCCATGCTATTGTCCGTAATAGAAGGGAAGTTTCCATAAAACAAAGGTTCTTTTGGCCATTCTGGATGGTCGTAAATACTGTAGGCGTGGGCATCAAAATCCACATCAAAAAATAAGGTATGATGCGATACGTTTTTAAGCTTTTTGTCTAAACCCACAAAGAACAATAAGGAAGAGGGCGCAAAGGTTTTTTTGTCCCAATAGGCCTCACTATAGGCGCGGTATTTTTGAGGGAGTAGGGTTTCGCTGTGGTGGTAGTCAGCACCACTAACCACAGTATCTGCTGCGATTTTTTCTCCTGCTACCTTTACTCCAACCGCATTGCCGTTTTCAACAAGAATTTCGTCTACAGCGGCATTTGCACGAAAGACCACCCCCAATTCCTTAGCAAGGGCAACCATACCCTCCACAACACTGTACATCCCCTTGTCTGGATGCCAGGTCCCTAAACCGAAATCTGCA
>WTJB01000092.1:0-871 GCA_011526335.1 Candidatus Arcticimaribacter sp. | reverse complement strand
ACAAAACAGGGAATTGGAGGATTTGTGCAAGCCGAGGATTTTTAAATTCTTTTACGACTTCTTTTTTTATCGTGCTTAAAAAGTATCCGACTTTTTTTACCGTCTGAGGCGTCACCAATTCTAAAGGAGAGATTCCTGGACGATAGACCAAGTCCTTGATGGCAATGTTGTAATTGTCTTCCGCTTTGGCAATAAACTTTTTAAGTTTCTCTGCACTGCCTTTTTCTTCGGCTTCAAAAGCCGTATATATTTTTTCTAAGGTATCTCCAATCTTTATGGATTCGCCTTTTCCGAAATACACTTCGTAGCCGGGGTCTAATTTTTCCAGTTGATAGTAATCCTTGACCTGCTTTCCGAAGTCATTAAAAAAAGATTCAAAAACATCAGGCATCCAATACCAAGAGGGGCCAATATCAAAGGTAAACCCGTCTTTTTTGAGTTGTCTGGCTCGTCCACCAAAGGTGCTGTTCTTTTCTAATATGGTTACTTGATGACCAGCTTGTCTAAGGTAACAAGCAGCAGAGATCGAGGAAAACCCTGATCCAATTACAATTATATTTTTCATAGCCTTACAAAGGTAAACAAAAGCTAGGCAAAGTCAGTGAAGAAAAGGAAGTCTTACTTTACTTTTTTTTCTTTTGTTTCGCCTCTTTTTTTTCCTTTTGCTTATTGATTTGCTCTACAAAAGATGCACTGATTACACCGGTAGGTATGGCCACTACGCCTATCCCAACTAATGAAATTAGTGTAGCAAAAATTTTACCTCCTATGGTTATAGGATACACATCTCCATACCCTACCGTAGCTAGTGAAATGGTTGCCCACCAGATGGATTCAGAAATGCTTGAAAATTTATCTGGCTGCGCATCAT
>WTJB01000140.1 GCA_011526335.1 Candidatus Arcticimaribacter sp. | reverse complement strand
ACAACATGAGTACGATAGCTTTGGAAAAGAAACTAGAAGAAGCCAAAGCAAAAGGACGATTACCCAAGGTGGTTATACCAGTTCACCTAGCAGGTCAAAGCTGCGAGATGAAGCAAATACATGCCTTGAGTAAAACCTATGGATTTAAGATCATTGAAGATGCCTCGCATGGCATTGGAGCACAATATAAAGGCCAACCCATTGGATCATGCGCTTATAGCGATATCGCTGTTTTTAGTTTTCATCCTGTAAAAATTATTACTACTGGTGAAGGGGGCATGTGTTTAACCAATGATCCAGCGCTTTCGCTTTTGTTAGGGCGCTACCGCAGCCATGGTATTACACGTCAAGCAGAAGAAATGTCTAAAGCACCTGACGGCCCCTGGTATTATGAGCAGTTGAGTTTGGGACTAAATTACCGCATGAATGACATACAAGCTGCTCTTGGCTTGAGTCAAATGGACCGTTTAGATGAGTTCATCGAAAAACGTAGAGCAATTGCTCGCCGATACGATGAACTATTGGGTAATTCGATAGTTCAAACCCCTCACCAACATCCAGACACCAATTCCTCTTGGCATTTATACATCATTCGTTTAAAGGAGAATGCAAAGATTTCCCACAAACAATTGTTTGAAAAATTTAGGGCGGCGGGGATTTTAGTCAATATTCATTATATCCCCATCTATCGTCAGCCCTTTTATAAAGAATTAGGATTTACAAGTGCTGGCTTTGAAGAAGCTGAAAAGTATTATGAGGAGGCCATCAGTATCCCCATTTTCCCGACGCTAACGCAAGAGGAACAGCGAAAAGTCGTTAGTTTAATTGAACAACAACCGGTTGGGTTTCAAAATTTATTTTGATGAAGTATAGTGAAATATATATTGGTTTAGTTAAGGAGTTAAAACACACCATTACACCAAACGACTTAGAAAAGTTTGTTGAGCTCACGGGAGATGATAATCGACTTCATGTAGACAAAGAGTTTGCCTCAAAAACGAAGTTTAGGCAACCAGTAGTTCATGGAATGCTAGGTGCATCATTTATATCAACCATTATTGGGACAAAATTACCCGGTGATGGCGCATTGTGGTTTTCACAGAATATGGAATTCCTCCTACCCGTTAGAATAAACGACACCATTACCGTTAGAGCTGAAGTGATTAAGATGGAAGATCGTGAACAAATCATACATCTTTCAACAGAAATTTATAATCAAAAAAAACAAATTGTTGTTAGGGGAACAGCAAAGGTTAAGGTTGTAGAACAAGAGATTGATAGTTCTTTAGAAACAAAAGCTGAAAAGGAAAGACAAAAAACAGCTTTAGTTATTGGTTCAACTGGTGGAATAGGAGAAAAAGTTGCTTTTGCCTTAGCAAAGGAAGGGTTTAAAATTGCGTTACACTATCACTCTAATAAGGACAAGGCAAATCAATTAAAAGCTAGCTTGAATGCCTTAGGTTCTTCATCGAGAATTTATGCCTGCGATATTGTTGACCAAAAACAAGTTGATGAATTATGTGGTGATGTTATTTCAGACTTAGGACATTTAGATGTCCTAGTCAATTGTTCCACACCAAGAATTGTACCTATAACATTTGATAAGCTTACATGGCAAGATATGGAGGAACATCTCTTGCAACAAATTAAAGGGAACTTTAACTTGTGTAAACAGCTTGCTATTGTATTTAAAAAACAAGGGTATGGGAAGATAATTACATTAAACTCACAATACCTTGATGCTCCTGTAAATAATTGGCTCCACTATATTACAGGAAAAGGAGCACTTTATGGATTTACAAAAGCGCTTGCAACTGAACTTGCTCCTTTCGGTATTCAAGTAAACAGTATTTCCCCTGGTTTAACAGAAACCGATATAGTAGCAGAAATGCCTGAAAAGGTAAAATTGCTGACTATTGCTAAAACGCCATTGAGAAGGATTGCAAAACCCGAAGAGGTAGCCAATCTTGTTGTCTTTTTAGCCTCAGAGAAGACCAATTTCTTTTCAGGAGAAACCTTTCGTTTAAATGGTGGACAATTTATGTTATAAAGCGGATGAATCTAATTGAAATAATAAAATACAATCGATCATTCAAGCAATCCACTTCAAAAGAAGAGCTAAAAATAGCAGTCCTTGCCAACATTAATATTCAATTAATTAAGCCCTTACTTGAATATAATTGTGCGTATAAAGATATCAGTGCAGAAGTAACTATTCTAGGGTTCAATAACTTTATTGAAGAAAGTAAGAATAAAAATTTTGATTGTTATCTGTTTTTCTGGGAGGTCATAAATCTAACCGAGGGATTAAAAGGAAATTATTATCATTTTACAAAGGACCAAAAACAGGCTTTGTTGAATAAAACCTCAAATGAAATTAACTTAACGCTAAATCAATTGAAAGATGCCCCGTTAATTATTTTCAACACCTTCAACGAATTTACTTTTGCTTTTAATCCGCTCGTAGGTCGTGAAGATGATAATATCGCGGCTCAGCTGAATAAATTACTCAAATCTCATCGTCAAACGAATTTGCAACTATTTCATTTAGACCATTCGATTCAAGAAGTGGGTAAAGACAAAGCTTTTGATCTCAGGCAATATTATTCTACATCTTCTCTTTATTCTCAGGACTTTATATTCAACTACACTAAAAAAATTGCTTCCTTTTTATGTCGAAATAATGGTGGGCTAAAGAAAATGCTCGTACTAGATGCAGACAATACACTTTGGAAAGGAATAATTGGAGAAGACGGAATTGATGGCATTCAATGTACAGTTGATCATCCAGTTGGGAAGGTGTATAATGAAGTACAATTACTTTTCAAATTTTTAAAAAACCAAGGGGTTTTATTGGCTTTGTGTTCAAAGAATAACGCTGAAGACGTTCAATATGCATTTGAGCAAAAGAAAGGTATGGTATTAGAAAGCGATGATTTCATTTTTAAAAAAGTGAATTGGCAGCCGAAAAATCAGAATATTTTGGCCATCGCAGAAGAAGCAAATATTGGTGTTGACAGTTTGGTTTTTATCGACGATTCTGACTTTGAAATTGAATTGATAAAACAAACCCTTCCAGAGGTGAAGACACTTCAAGTTCCAAGCAATATTTCTGAATATCCTGAACAGGTCAAAGCACTTTTTTCATTGTTTATTGGTCCTTCAAAAACCAAAGAAGATGTAAATAAGACGCAACAGTATTTAGAAGAAAAACAACGTAAAGTTGAATTTGAAAAACACAAAAATATCGATGAGTATATTAACTCTCTTGGGTTAAAAATGACCTTAGAGAAAAATGAAAATGCACCTCTTGAACGATGTACTCAATTGACTCAAAAGACCAATCAATTTAACTTTACAACCAAGCGATATAAAGAAGCTCAAATCGAGCAAATGCAAAAAGCCAAAGATTGGTTGGTTTTGTCTATTCGTTTGAAAGATGACTTTGGGGATTATGGAACTACAGGATTAGTTTTAATACATTTTGATTTAAAAGAAGCCGTTTTAGACACCTTTCTATTAAGTTGTAGAATTCTCGGTCGTAAAGTTGAACAAAAGCTTTTTGAAATTATTCTTGAAGAGTTAAGAAATAAGAACATTGAAAAATTAAAAGCCCAATATATACCTAGTAAAAAA
>WTJB01000030.1 GCA_011526335.1 Candidatus Arcticimaribacter sp. | reverse complement strand
GGAGACGGCATTTTTATATGCTTCAAATTTTAGTGTTGGAGTAAACCTATTCTTTAAGCTCAATGGTTTATTGGCTAAATTGATGCATCCGCACCAAGAACATTTTTCGACGCATTTGGAAGAAGTACACCATGTGCACAAACTGGATGCCCCCAGTGGTACGGCACTGACTCTTGTGGAGGGAATCCTTGAAGAAAATCCGCAATTAGCCGGATGGGTTTTGGATAAAAAAGAAAACAGCAAGCTTACCATCAAAGCTTTTCGGGAAGGCGAAGTCCCGGGAACACATAGCGTACATTACACCTCTTCCATTGATGAAATCACCATTACGCATGAAGCAAAATCAAGACAAGGGTTTGCCCTTGGGGCGGTGATTGCGGCAGAGTGGATTCAAAACAAAAAAGGTATATTTAGCATGAACGATGTACTCAAACTGTAAAAAAACACCTACACTATGACAGCACTAGAATGGCTTTTATTTTTTCTTTTTATCCAGATTCTCCATTTTGGAGGAACCTGGAAGCTCTACCAAAAAGCAGGCTTTAAGGCTTGGCAGGCAGCTATCCCTATTTACAATGCAATCGTTTTAATGCAGATTATTCGACGTCCAAAATGGTGGGTGATCTTACTCTTTATCCCTATCATCAATCTGATGATGTTTCCTGTTTTATGGGTAGAAACCATGCGTAGCTTTGGGAAAAACACAACCAAAGATACAGCCCTTGTATTGCTCACTTTAGGCGTTTATATCTATACCCTAAACTACGACAACACCGCAACCCATATAAAAGACCGAAGCCTAAGCCCAAGAACCGCTTTTGGCGAATGGATCAATGCCCTTTTGTTTGCGATCATTGCAGCTACATTAGTACATACTTATTTTATACAGCCCTATATCATCCCCACCTCTTCTTTAGAAAAAAGTCTCTTGGTCGGCGATTTTCTCTTTGTCAGTAAATATCATTATGGGGCGCGTATACCCATGTCAGCGGTTGCTTTTCCGATGGTTCACGATACGCTTCCCTTGGTAAAAACACGCTCTTACTTAAAAAAACCTCAACTCCCCTATTTCCGATTGCCGGGATTACAAAAAATTGAACGCAATGAAATTGTCACCTTTAGTTGGCCTGCCGATACGGTTCGTCAATTTTTTGTTAAAGAAAAAGGTGTCCGAAAACCCATTGACAAAAAATCTAATTATGTAAAACGATGTGTTGGTATTCCTGGTGACACCCTCTCTGTCGTAGATGGATTTGTTCATATAAACGGAAAACAAACACAACTTCCCGAACGCGCGAAAACCCAATATACCCACATAGGGTATAATGCCAAAGGAATCTCTTCAAAGCAATTGCGCGAGAAATTTAATCTCAAAGATTTTTCAAGAAATTACAAAATCAAAAACATTACCCAACCTGCATTCAACCAACTCATACCCTATATCACCCAAGTAGTCTCTAACGATAGAGATAACTTTATTGTTCAAACAAGCGGTAAGGGCTTACCCCAAGATATGCCCAGAAAACTGGGTTTACCTATACAAGAAACCTTGGACCAAAGAAAAGTATTTACGCTCACCTTAGCGGAAGCAGAAATACTTAGAAGCACAACGCTCTTTGACAGTTTGGTACGACAAGTACGTACGCAAAAAACACCCAATACTCAGTTTTTCCCAAATGCACTCCCTTATGATTGGAATGAAGACCAATTTGGCCCCCTTTACATCCCAAAAAAGGGCGCTACAGTAAGCCTTAGCCCTCAAAACCTGCCCTTGTATAAAAAAGTCATCAGAGAGTACGAAAACAACACTTTAGACCTCAAGGCAAATAAGATCTTCATCAACGGAAAAGAAACCACGTCCTATACCTTCAAACAAAATTATTACTGGATGATGGGAGACAACCGACAGAAATCTGAGGATAGTCGTTTTTGGGGATTTGTACCTGAAGATCACATCGTCGGAAAACCCGTATTGGTATGGTTTAGCATCGAAGGCATCAATGATGGTATAAAAAATTGGCGTATCCGATGGGATCGTGTTATGACCACCGTCAAAGGAGAAGGAAAACCCTTTGCCTTTGGCCCTTATGTTTTTGGTGGTCTGCTGTTATGGCAAATCATCGTTATCATTCGTCGTAGGAAAAAAGCCAAGGCCTAATGCAGTTTATACCCGCCTACTTCCCGCCTATCGCTTATATTGTTCAGCTTATAAACAACGATGTCATCTTTTCTTTGGGGGGAAACTACCAAAAACAGACATACCGAAACCGAAGCACCATCTACGGAGCCAATGGGAAACTAAACCTTACGGTCCCCATTATTCATGACGGGGAGAGAGGTGATCTGAACATTAAAATAAGTGCTGCTAATGATTGGAAAAATCAGCACTGGAAATCCTTTTCGTCTGCCTATCGTTCATCGCCTTTCTTTGAATTTTATGAAGACGAGCTAAGGGAAGAATTTTTTACGGATGAGCTTTATTTGGCAAAATTCAACATCAAATTAATCGCATTGATCATGCAATGGCTAGATTTTCCTTTTGACTTTAGTGTAGAAGAAAAATATGTGCCCTTGACAGAAGAAGAGGTTTTTTATATCAATGCAAAAGTGGAACCTAAAATTTCGTTGCCGCCATACAATCAAGTGTTTGAAAACAAACACGGTTTTCTTCCGCACTTAAGTGTTTTGGATTTGATCTTTAACTTGGGGCCACAAAGTAGAGATTATCTATTGTCTGTTACCGAGCTACTTCCATCCAAAGCGTGAAACGATCGGATAATGATCGGATAACTTTACCTCCAAGGCCTTGAATTCATTAATGGCAAAAGCTTCATCGGCGAAAATAAAATCGATACGCAAAGGGAAAAAAGAAAAGTGAAAGGTGGTGCCCAACCCCTTTCCTGCCGTGGTAAAAGCGTCTTGCCGCGCTGAGGCCAACCGATCATAGCTCTTAGAAAACTGAGAGTTATTCAAATCGGTACAAATAATGGTAGGTAAAGTATTGGTTTTATTGATTTCTTCAAACACCCCTAGCTGCGCTAATTGTTTTTTAAACACCTGATTGAACTTTAGTTGTATGGCTTCCGAATCAGGATTCGACAGTATGCTGTCCTGAATATTGATTCGTAAGGATTCTAGATGTAGATTATACACCCTGAACTTTTTTCCCTGAGAAGAAACATCAATAAAAGCGCCTCCATTACTAGAATCGTCAAAAGTAATGTACCCTTGATTTAGAATAGGAAATTTAGAAAAAAGAGCCAGCTGTGATTTCCCCATAGCTCTACTGGGTTGAATGTATTTATAGGGATAATCTTCTAACCTTGGTGCTTCTGTTTTAGAATATTCTTGAAAACAAATTATATCGGGTTGTTCCTTCGCCAACAGCTTTTCAATCTCGGCGGGAACTTCTATGTTTTCTAGCCAATTGTATTTATTAAAGAGTCTAACATTAAAACTCATTACAGAAAAGCTAGAACTGCTTTTTCGAATGCTATTTTTGGGGAATTGATACAGCAAGCCCCATTGATTGTATCCAATCAAAAAACATAACATAAAAAGTAAAAAAGGCCACTTCAGTTTTGCTAACCAATACAAAAAGAAAAGGAGGTTTATCAGTACCAGTATCGGCACAAAAAG
>WTJB01000325.1 GCA_011526335.1 Candidatus Arcticimaribacter sp. | reverse complement strand
GTGAGCTTCCATCGGCAATGACCATTTTAATGTTTGGACGTTCTAATAGCGCGCCCAAGTGCATTTTTGGACTGCATGGGTATAGGCAAGGCAGAGAATAAGTAAGCTGTACAGAATAAATTTTCCCCATCTCAAAACCAAGCTTGATGACTTTGGAAGAAAGCACAGAAGTAAAAACAAGAGAACGCTAACGCCTAAACAATAGGGTAGGGGAAGCTTGAAATAAAAGGAAAGTATACACCCAAGGGTCCAGAAAAAACATAAGGGAAAAAGGGTGAATTTAGGGCTTCTCACCTTTTAAAGGTAAAAGAAGATACCCAAAACACAAAACGCTTAGTCTTGTATGGATTGAACGATTTGTAAGGCCGTAGTACGACTGGCGCTTACTTCGCCCAGTTGGGTGCGCAAGCGGGTGTAGTCGTTTTTAATTTGTTTTCTTTTCTCGGGAGTAAACAATATGCTTAATTCTTTTTTGATGCGGTCCACATTACACTCATCTTGTAGCAACTCTTCCACAACTTTTTGATCTAAAATCAAGTTAACCAATGACACATAAGACAAACGAATGATCCGTTTTGCAATGGCAAAACTAATCCAACTGCTTTTGTAACAAACCATTTGCGGGACACCAAAAAGGGCGGTTTCTAGCGTAGCAGTTCCGCTTGTAACTAGGGCGGCTTCGGCATGTTTTAACAAAGGATATGTCGCCCCGGAAACGATAGTTATATTTTCTGCCAAAGAAAATTGATTATACCAAGACAAATCTAAGCCAGGTGCGGCGGCTACGACAAATTGATACTTGGGAAAGTGTGTAGCAACGTCCAGAAATACGGGCATCATTTTTAAAATTTCTTGTTTCCTGCTACCGGGCAATAAGGCAACAATAGGGCGCTTATCATCCAAATTATTTTCTCCGATAAAATCTTCTTTTTCTGCAAGAGCAGCAGCAACGACTTCTACCAGCGGATTCCCGACATACTGCACTGCATGACGATGTTTTTTTTCATAATACTCCTTTTCGAAAGGTAGAATACAGTAGAGTTGATGGATGTCACGCTTAATTTTATGAATGCGATTTTCTTTCCATGCCCAGATTTGCGGACTGATGTAATAATGGTTTATATACCCCTCTTGCTTGGCCCATTGGGCGATACGCATATTGAATCCGGGATAATCAATATATATGATCACATCGGGCTCAAAAGCCCGAATGTCTTCTTTACAAAATGAAAGGTTTTTAAAAATGGTTCGGAGATGTTTTACGACCTCCCAAAATCCCATAAAGGCGAGATCTTTATAGTGTTTGACCAATGTGCCTCCTTGCGCCAGCATTTTATCTCCACCCCAAAATCGGAAAACAGCATCCGGATCAATTTCCTTTAAGGCTTTCATCAAATTGGCCCCGTGTAAATCTCCAGAAGCTTCGCCAGCAATTAGGTAGTATTTCATTTAGATAAATTTCAAAATGGCGATAAGTGCAACGAGTAAAAAAAGGACGCTTACGACTCCATAAGCGGTGCTGTAGGCTCGTTTTCGGATAAGCACAAAAAACAAGGGTAAATTCAATAGGGCACCAATGCTGATAAGACTCCCCAGTTTTTTACTGTGGTATAGGCCATAGAGGCTTTCTTGGAAACTCAGCTCCGAAAAATAAGACACAAAAATAAACATCCCAATAAGGGTGGCCACAAGGGCGATCCCCATTCCTTTTAATTGATCGCTATAATTCAAAATCCCAAGAATTTAATTGTTGTATGGCATAATGTGCCGTCAGGTCAAACTGGGTGGGAACTATAGAAATATAGCCCTCCTCTAAGGCGGCTTCATCGGTATCTTCTCCGCGATCTTCGTTTATAAACTCTCCCGTTAGCCAATAATAGTCTCTACCCATAGGGCTTTTTCGCTTATCGAACTTTTCGACCCAATGGGCTTTGGCTTGGCGGCAAATTTTTATTCCTTGAATTTCTCCTTTGGGTCGTTTAGGGAAATTTACATTGAGCACCACATCTTTGGGAAGTTTGTTCTTTAGTGCATTTTCTGTAATGGTTTTTACGTAGGGTTTAAGCGATTCAAAATCGGCATCCCAATCGTAGTCCAACAAAGAAAACCCTATGGCAGGTACCCCTTCGATACCGGCTTCTATGGCGGCACTCATGGTTCCGGAATAGATCACGTTAATCGAAGCATTCGATCCGTGATTGATGCCAGAGACACACAAATCAGGCTTTTTACCCATCAACTCATTGATGGCAAGCTTTACACAGTCTGCCGGAGTACCAGAACATTGGTATTCTTTTTGGGGTCCGTCGCTTACTTTTATGGCAGTAACCTCTAAAGTAGAGTTTATGGTTATCGCGTGTCCCATTCCCGATTGTGGACTGTCTGGGGCCACCACCACCACCGTACCTATACCGGTCATAACCTCAATGAGTGCTCTTATCCCCGGGGCAGTAATGCCGTCGTCGTTGGTGACAAGAATCAATGGCTTTTTTTCCATTCAAAATCTTTTCGCTAATTTAGGAAATAAAAGGGTGAGCGTGTTAAAAGTATTTAAAATAGGAGTACATTTTTGTTCTCTACACGAACATTCTTTACATTCGTTCACTAATGCTGTACGCTATGAAGAAAAAGACCCTTCTCTTATTTGTTCTAGGATTGGTAACCCTTTCCTTTACGATAGTTTCATTTACCAGAGCCAAAGAAAATCCTGATAAGGATAAATTGCTCATTGAGATTATTTCCTATGTTTTGACAAGAGGACACTACAGTCCTTCCCAATTGGACGACACCTTTTCAGAAAATGTGTTCATGAACTATATAGAAGCTTTGGACGGAAGACATCGTTTTTTTCTGCAAGCTGACATCAACAATTTTACCACCTACAAGTATAAATTGGATGATGAAATCAAAAACACAAAAATTGATTTTTTCACCAAGACCTACGACAAATATCTTCAACGTTTAAATCAAGTCAAAGCCTTTTATCCTGAGCTGTTGGAAAAACCATTTGATTTCTCAAAAAATGAAACCATAGATTTTGACTATGAAAATATGGGGTATTCCCCATCATTATCTGAGCTCAAAAAACGTTGGCGTAAGAATTTTAAGTTTGATGTTTTACGTGTCTATGCTGATAAAAAAGAAAGCGAGCTTCTCAAGCAAGAAGAAGATTCTACCTATGTTCCCTTAAGTGACAAGGAATTGGAAATAGCGTCTAGAGAAGTTGTAAAAGAAGACATGGAGCGTTTTTATGAAAGTAGAGAAGACCTAGAGCGTAAAGATTTCTTTTCGGTTTATGTCAACGCAATAGCATTGCAATTTGATCCGCATACAACCTACTTTGCTCCAGAAGACAAAGACCGTTTTGATATGGGAATCTCTGGAAAGTTTGAAGGGATAGGCGCGCGCTTGCAAAAGAAAAATCAACAGATAGAAATTGTAGAAGTCATCTCTGGAGGTCCCGTATGGCGCGATCAATTGTTAGAACCTGGTGATAGAATTTTAAAGGTAGCTCAGGTAGACAGTTCCCCTGTGGATATTGTGGGGATGCGTTTAGACGATGTAATTAAATTAATAAAAGGCCCCAAGGGGACCCAAGTTTTTCTTACCGTAAAACGGGTAGACGGGACCATAGAAGAGG